>CAMBDR010000186.1 GCA_945864765.1 Janthinobacterium lividum
ATATTTATTTAAAAAATGCATGATGGCAAAAGAAATCCCACGGAGCGCTGGAAGGCTCTCCGGCGCATTAACCGCTGCGGAATGGGATTTTAACCTTGTATTTGCAGACATCCAGCAATCTCTGGTGCATTTTTCATCACGCTTGCGCACTTGAATCTCTGCTCAAACCAATCGCTTGCTGTCCAAATTCAATAATTAGATGCAGCTGCTGGGCTATGCAACTTCAAATTTCCTCGCATGGTGTACAAAATGCGACTTGACCCGCACCGATGCGCACAAATTACGCAATTGCACTGCGCTGACGTTGGATATACCAGGATACCGCACTTTCCCTGCTGCCAACAACCCTTCCATCGCCTGCCATGTGGCGAAGTCTTCCTCCACAATGCCGTTGCGGGTAAAAGTGCCGTGCAAAATATAAGAATCGATGTAGGAGGTGCGTTGTTGTCATAGGGCAGCCGATGATCCTGGTCGTGCGCAAAGGTAAATTTGGTTTGCAAAAACAAGTCCTCGCGCATACATGCGCCCGTGCCCAGAAACGCCTTAATACCCGCGCCAGTACCCGCCTCATGGTAGTATTTCGCTGGTTAGCGGTATCAATCGCCCGGAACCCCGCGCGCAACGCCGCCAGCGTGCAGGCGGCGGTTTGCTCTTCCTTCCATGCGGTGCCGTAGAAAAACCGGGGTGGCTGCCCCCCCCGGAAATAAAAGCATCATTGGGCATGGTTGTTCACTTTAGTTTGATGGCATCAATTCTGCTGGCAAGCCCTGCGAAAACAGCGGCGCGATTTTGCCCAGATGCGTATAGCCAGCAATCACAAAAACCCGCTCCCCTTTACGTAGCCCGGTAAAAATCTGATCCTTAAAGTAATTGTTACGGAAATTATTGACAGTGGTATCGACTTCATTCAGGAAACTTTTGTCGCCGCCATCAAATGCCCAATTATATTTGAATGATTTCCAGTCTTTTAGCGTGGGGATACGCTTGGCTAATTGTTGTTGCAGTTCTTCGATATTTTGTGGTAGCGTATTCGGCGGGAAATAACTATTAAATTTGGGTGATGCCAAATAGTCGCGCATGTTTTCCTCCACTGTTTTACCTGTTGCTTGCTTGGCCCATTGGGGTACGACTCTCAGCGCAAAATACAATTTGGTATCGGTTGCGGTGTGTTCTTTCAAGCCCGCAGCAATCGTTTCGCCTTCAGGCGCATCGGCAGACATGGCCTTGATATTGGCTTTAGCCGCCAAAAAACGGGTAAAGCCCATTTCGCCATATTTGCTAACGGCTTGTTCTTTGCTATCCGCTATCGCCCAGTCGCCCCCCTCAATTAACACCAATGTGGGTTCAAATGCCTTGAAAAACGCCTCAACACCCGCAATTTGTGGATCACCAGGCGTAAAAGTATGATTGGTGCCAATGAATAAAAGTTCTTTGCCCCTGCCTTCAAAATACAATTGGGATAAGTTGTAACGCTTACTTTCGTTGGCTAATGCGTTGACCGCATTAATGTTTTCCTGGCGTGCCGCCGTCGCAAACGCGACGGTTGGTGCCAACATGGCTACAGCAATAATCGTTAAAATTTTAGCCCGTAAAATGTGAAATACTTTGTCTGATGTTTTGCTAGTCATAATTATTTTCAAAAAGTAAAGCTTTAAAGACTAAGGCGGCCGGATTGGCACGAAGAAGGCTTTGAATGCTATGGTGAGAATATAAATTGCTATGTGATTGACCTGAAACTGATCCAAACCTATGCCAACGGCAACCGCACCACAAAACAACTCCCCACCCCCACGGTGGAAGTAAATTCCAAACTACCGCCATGCTTTTGCACAATCCCAAACGCCGTCGATAAGCCCAGCCCACTACCGGAACCGACTTCTTTGGTGGTAAAAAACGGCTCCATAATGCGCACCTGAATCGCCGGGTCGATACCGCAGCCATTGTCTTCAACCACCAGCTCCAGACATTCCTGATCAGCCCCAAGGCGCAGCCGCAACCAGACTTTGCCGCGCTCCTGGCCGGCATATTTTTCATCAATCGCCTGACAGGCATTGACCAGTAAATTCATGAACACCTGATTCAACAATGCGGGCCAACATTCCAGTTCCGGGTCGTCAGTAAATTCGGTCATGAATTCGACTTTTTCCAGCCAACTGGTGCGCACCAGATTGACGGTGGAGCGTACACATTCTGACAGATGCACCGATTTTCTTTCCGCTTCGCCGTGCCGGGTAAAACTGTGCAAATCTTTGACGATGGCCTTGATGC
This sequence comes from Janthinobacterium lividum, assembly GCA_945864765.1. Taxonomy (GTDB): domain Bacteria; phylum Pseudomonadota; class Gammaproteobacteria; order Burkholderiales; family Burkholderiaceae_D; genus CAMBDR01. Next base: position 2,269 of record CAMBDR010000186.1, read on the forward strand.
GCTCGGTGCCCACCAACATCGTACTGACATTGCCGGAGAGTTTGGCAAACCGCCGTTGAAACGCCAGCAAAACCTCGTTGTCGGTGTCATCCTCAATCAAGCCAGCCACAAATTGCTCAAACTCGGCAATATCGCCCTGTTGAATCTGGGCCGCAACGTGGGTGAAATTGGTGGGGTTGTTGATCTCGTGCGCCACCCCGGCAGTCAGCGTACCCAGCCCGGCCATTTTTTCCTGCAACAGCAGTTGCTGTTGGGTTTCCTGCAGGTGCAAATGGGTGGCTGCCAGATCGTCATGCGATTGGGCCAGCTCGTCATGCGATTTGGCCAAATCGGCATGCGCAACGGAATTGGACAAGGCAATGGCCGTATAGCTGGCCAGCACGCGTAAAAATTCAAGCTGATCGTGACTATAGGCCGCCGGCCTTTGGCTTTGCACCGACAAACAACCGATCACTTTCTGCTCAACCTGCAAAGGCAGGTAGACCACGGTTTCGGTGGATTCGCCATCACTGGGCGGGATAATTTTGCTGACGTATTCAAGCAGCTCACGCGTATTGCCAACGGCCAGCTCGCGTTGCTCGCGCACACACCACACCGCAGGACGATTCACTTCGCTCATGGCGACCTGCATATTCGGCAAACGCTGGCCGTTTTCAATTTTATAGACAAAGGTAATGCAGGCCTGCCCCTCATCAACCAACCCGATTAAAAACACATACGCATCCAGCCTGGCACTGATTTGTTTATAAACCCGCTCAAAGGCTTGCTCGGTATCCAGGGTCGAGGTTAATTCCTTGCCGATTTCACCCAACTTGACAATATCAGCGGTACGCGCCGCAACCAGTTTCTGCAACACCCGCGCACTTTTGTTCAGGCCAGCCACGCGCCAACGAAAGCCGAGATACACCGCACTCCCCACCAGCAGCAACATCAGCGCTCTGAACCAAAGGGTTTGCCACCATGCTGGCAAAACCCGCACCAAAATGCTTAATTCATTGGGGCTAAACACACCAAGGCGATTACTGCCGCGCACCGTCAGCGTGTACTCACCGGGCGGCAAGTTGCCGTAATTGGCGCTACGATGATCGGCATCGGCATTCAGCCATTCGGAGTCATAACCTTGCAGGCGATATTGGTAACGGTTTTTCTTTGGATCGGTATAATCGAGTGCGGCAAATTCCAGTGAAAAACTGCGTTGCTGCGGGGTAAAGGTGAGCATGGGTGCGAGCACGGACTTGCTCGCTGCCAGACTCCCCAAGGGCATGGGCTGACCATTGACGCTGAGAGCAACCGCCACCACGGGAGGTACATAATCATAGGGCTGGTAACGCGGCGGATCGATAATGGCCACACCTTTGGTGCCGCCAAAAAACAGCAAACCGTCACGCGTTTTCCCTGCTGAGCCCGTCCAGTTGGCACCAATATCCATGCCATCAGCCCGTGTGACGGGTATCATGCGCAGTGGGGCGGAGTCAATCACCCCTTCATCGGTCCAGATCCGCCCCTGCTTGTCTTCCAGCAAATTGCTACCGATGGCTTTGCCTGCCTGCCCAAGCATGGCGCTGATATGCTCAAATTGGGCGCGCTTGCCATCCCAGCTTTTTAAACGCTCCAACCCCTTGTCAGTACCAACCCACAAACGGCCTTTACTGTCGAACAGCAGGGCTTGAATATAGTCGGAAACCAGGTCAGTTGCCTGATTTCCCTGCGCCACAACCGCAATCAGGTTTGTGCTGGTCGGCTCCTTTAACCATAAACCTGTGGTGGTGCCAATCCAGATCCGGCCTTGCCCGTCTTCGGCCAATGCATTGACATCAGCGTCCATCGGCTTACCCTTTGCATCGTTCATTATTTCAAAACGCTGCGCATTTGCAGCCGCCTGGCAACGTGCCACGCCACGCTCGGTTCCGGCCCAAAGGCTGCCATCGCGACTAACAAGCAGCGTACCCACTTGCCGATCCGGCAAACCCGGTATCTCCGTCCAGGTACTGGCATTGGCCGCATTGGCTGGTCGGCGCACCACCCCGGCATACCGCGTACCAGCCCAAATCGCGCCATCATGGGTTTGCGCCAGCGCAAGAACTGCGGCATCCGGCAATTGGCCGGTTTGACCTGCCACCTTCCGATAGCCACCAATCAAGCCCTGGTGCCGATCAAAAATATCAATGCCACTGTCACCGCCCCCAAACAAGATCTGTCCATTCGCCAGTTCCAGTATGCTTTTGATATCGGGGTAGCTTAAAGCACGTGGCAGCCTTGGGCTGTGCCGGAGTATGCGCAGCATGGTGTGCTTGCCATTCATCCGCTGCAAACCCGCCCCCCAGGTGCCCACCCACAGCCAGCCGGCACGATCAAGTAACAAAGGTTTGAGGCTGTCATGCGCCAGGCTGCTGGCCAGTGTTGGATCATGGCGCAAAGTTTGCAGCACCCGACCATCACTGGCGGCAACGCTGATTATGCCACCACCATAACTTGCCAGCCAGATTTGATCTGCTCGCACCTGCGCAATGCCCGCCACCCATGGATGACTGAGTTGTGCCAGCGGCAGCCAGTGCGCCACAGACGGGGCCGCGTCCGGCCGGGCCGCGTCCGGCATCAGCCAGGCAGCACCACGATCACTGGTGCCCAGCCACACCTTGCCATCCTGTGCCTGAAACAGGGTTTGCACATTGGTTTTGCTGACCATGGTTTCAAAGCTTTTGCCATCCTTTGCCATGCGTTGCAAACCCTGGCTACCCCCCACCCATAAACGGTTAGTTTTATCCCATAACAGGCTGCGGACTTTGTCATCCATCAAGCTGTTCGCGCCAGCTTCATGCCTGAAACGGGTAAAGCGTTGGCCAGAGCCGGGCCAGTAATTCAAACCCTGTTCACTGGCAATCCAGACGCCGCCCTGCGCATCCTCAGCCAATGCCCAAATTCTGCCACCACCCAGGCTGGACGCTATGTTTGCATCAGGGCGAAAATGTTCAAACTGTTCGCTGCCGGGGTCAAACACCGAAATGCCGCCACTGACCATGCCAACCCACATCCGTCCGTCCCGGGTGGCGTATAAGGCGCTCACAAAATCACCCGCCAGTGAGCGCGGGTCAGCGCCGTTATGGACAAATTTGCGGAAATGGTAGCCATCGTAACGGATCAAGCCGTGTTGCGTTCCGATCCAGATCAAGCCGCGCGTATCCTGCGCCAGGGCGGTAATGGCCATGCTATCCAGGGCTTCGCCATCACTCACGCGCTCAAATTGCGGTTCGACAAAGGGGAAGTCTTGCGCCTGTGCCAGTACCGGCATCTGTACCAATGACGCGACACAGCAGCACAGCAACAGCGTTGCCATGATTACATTCATCTTGCGCAAGATCTGGGCAATGCAAGGTTTCATGGGGTTAATAGCGGATTACAGGTTGCGGGTTGCAGGTGCGGGTTGCATCCGCATTTTACCCCGCCTGCGGCTTGATTAGCTTGATTGTGTTGCCATAATCGGCTTTTTAAGGGATAATCGCGCCCCATCAACCACTCCTTACCCCCCAAACCAGCCATGAACGATACCACCACACCCCCTCCATTGCCTGATCGGCTCTCCGTTGATCCAAAGAGCCCTCATCACCTTGCCGCCGTGTTTGAACACGAAGTGGGCATCAAACTCAATGACAAAGAGCGCATGGATGTTGAAGAATATTGCATCAGCGAAGGCTGGATCATGGTCGCCGCAGGCAAAGCCCGTGATCGCCGTGGCAGGCCGATGTTGGTCAAAGTCAAAGGCAAGGTGGAAGCGTTTTATCGCCAAACAGCGCAACAGGCCGCCGACACCACGCCAGAGTAAGCAGCAAGCGCGCAGAAAAACGGGCGCAGCAGGCCATCAAGCACGCTCAGTACTTGATGGCGAAGCCGGCAATCCATAAGACAGCATCAATTCACAGCATCAATTCACAGCGACCATTCCCAACGACAGTTCGCAACTACAATTCTGCAATCGATTGGTCGCGGGTTTCGTGCGCAAAGAAAGCCGCAATCATGGTGATCAGTGCCACCCCGATCAGCAACACCGACACCCCCGCCGTACCACCGAAACGCTCCACCAGCAAGGTAGCCAAAATCGGCGAGAGCCCGCCGCCAATGGCCGCCGAGACCTGAAAACCCAACGACGCCCCGGTGTAGCGGCCACGCGCACCAAACAATTCAGGAAAATAAGTCGCCTCTGGCCCAAACATCAGACCGTGGCCAAAGCTGAGCGCAATCGCGGTAGCGACAATGACGATAAAGGGATCGCGCAATTCCAACAGCCAAAACAGTGGAAAAGCGAAGCAGATGGTAAAAATCGTACCAGCGAAGTAAAACGGGCGACGGCCAAACTTGTCGGACAAGTGGCCAAACAAAGGAATCATGACGATTTCAATCGCTGCCGCAATCATAATCGCTTGCAACATCAAGTCTTTCGACAAACCCAGTTTCTTGGTGGCGTACACCACCATGAACACCGTCAACATATACACCCATGACACCTCGCACAACTTGAGGCCGATGGCAATGAAAAAATTCTTCGGGTGCTTGAAAATGGCATCCGCAAACGGGTTGCTGGACACCTGTTTCTTGGCTTTCATTTCAAGAAACACGGGCGACTCGGAGACACGCATGCGAATGAAGCTGCCCAGGGCCACCAAAACAATACTGGAAAGAAACGGGATACGCCAGCCCCAGGACAAGAAATCGGCTTCCGGCAGTTTGGATACCAGGGCAAACACGCCGGAGGCGAGAATCAAGCCAATCGGAAAGCCAACCTGTACCAGGCTACCACACAAGCCACGGCGGTTTGGCGGCGCATGCTCCAGCACCATTAACGCGGCCCCGCCCCATTCACCGCCAAGGCCTATGCCCTGGATGATACGAAGGATCACCAGCAAAATCGGTGCCCAGACGCCGATCTGTGCGTAAGTTGGCAACAGCCCGATGGCAAAGGTGCCCAGCCCCATAATCACCAGCGTCACCAGCAGCATCGACTTGCGCCCCAGCCGATCACCAAAGTAGCCAAACACGGCCCCGCCAAAGGGTCGGGCAAAAAAGCCCACGGCCGCACTACCCAGTGCCGCCAGCGTACCCACAAACGGGTCGGTGGCGGGAAAAAACAATTTATTAAACACCAGTGCAGCGGCGGTGCCGTAGATCAGAAAGTCGTACCACTCGATGATGGTGCCGACAGAACTGGCAAATACAACCCGCTTGACTTCTGCCGGGTCGGGGGCATGGGCTACTTCGGAATGACTCATTGCGTATCTCCATCAGGATTAAAAAAAGTTAACCAATAGCGCATTCAATGACTGCGAAGCACTTGAAATTCGCATGCCTCCACCAAGAGTATCCGCCA
>CAMBDR010000187.1 GCA_945864765.1 Janthinobacterium lividum
CGCGACCACCCCTTGGCCACCATCGTTACGCTCACCAGCGATGGCATCAACGCCAACCACATCCCCCTGCATTTATCGCCCGATTTGGGTGAATTTGGCACCCTGCGCGGCCACGTCGCACGCGCTAACCCGATTTGGCAGGATTTTAACGCCGAGGTTGAAACCCTGATCATCTTTCAAGGCCCGGATTGCTATATCTCCCCCACGTTTTACCCCGCCAAACAGGAAGACCATAAAGTGGTGCCAACCTGGAATTATGCGGTGGTGCATGCCTATGGCAAACTCCAGGTGTTTGATGACGCCGCCTGGGTGCGCGCCAATCTGGAAGCGCTCACCACGCAACATGAAGCTACCAATCGCCCCCGCAACGCCCAGCCCTGGGCCGTATCCGATGCGCCAGCCGAGTATATCGACAAACTGATCACATCCATCGTTGGCATTGAACTGGTGATTGGCAAACTCAGCGGCAAATTCAAAATGAGCCAAAATCAAAATGCCTTGACCCAGGCCAGCGTGGTAACAGGTTTGCAACAACGGGGCGACCCTGCCTCGGTGGCAGTTGCGGTCATGGTGCAACAACTTAATTTACCAATAATTAAATGAATAATAATAAATAAGCTTTAATAGTGTCTTTTTGCATGATAAATTACCGAATGGCGAAGCCTCTGTTATCACATGAAATTTAGATAATTGTTTACGAAAAAATGAACGATTAAATCAGCGTTCCCTTGAATATTGCTTGACAGGATGTTTTTCTAAAATTACAATCAAGTCGCTTCACTTTTTGGCAACTTATTTTAATGACAAACTCAACTAATAGGTAAATTACATGAAAAAAACATTAGTAAAATTATTCTTTTTTGGCTTAAGTGTCGGCATTGGGGCACAAACTTTTGCAAGAGAAGCCACCTGTCACCTCTGCGTATGCAACAGCAACGGCTGTGAATGCGTTGCAATCGGTTGCAAATGAAAATCTTACCAGTCAGGAAAAACATGAAAAAAGTACTTGCCAAGTTGTTCATTTTCGGTATGGTTACCGGTCTTAGCATTAGTGCACATACTGTTGCCAAAGAAGCAAACACCTGCTACATCTGCGAATGTGGTGGCGGCGGTTGCAGTTGCACGAAAATTCCATGCAATATAACAAGATAATAAAGTGTATTCACAAGGGATCTGGTGCCTGTATTTTTGATCTGGGCCATTACACAACTATCGGGTCTTTAACGAATCAGATTGTATTCCGAGTCTAAAATTTGAATTTAATTTTCGTCGGACGCATTTTTATTATGGAATTTCTTCAAAAAACTGATAGCATCTTTCGCGCGAAGCAGAGTATGAATGTGTGCTCTGCTTCGCGTGTTTACAGTGTTGACAAGTTAAGAAACCGCCAAACTACATAACTCACCCGACAAATTTCTGATCCCTTATGCCAATGTATCGCGAGAAATACTTTTTCCTTTCAGCCTGCCTGCTATCAGCGTTATGCTTTGCGCTGGCTGCATATCTTGCATTGCGGCGCACGAGCATGGAATCCGATTTGGATAGACATCATTTTAATCGCGCCGCAATTATTGCCGTGAAGCAGAAAACGGGCATATTATCGCCTGCCGATGCAATGCGTTTGATGAATAATCCGGCAACATTGGGTGACGGCTTGCTTGCCGTCTTATCGCGTACCACGGCTGCACAACTACAAGCATTACCAGAGGTCGAGCATATATTCCCGATTTCAAAGACAGAAAACAAATTAAGCCTTGCTGGTGGCTTTAGTGGCAATATAACGACTTTTTATGTCCCACCACAATTTGTTTCTGCATTCGCGTTGGGTGATGCATCGTTATTAAAAAAAGATGTATTTGTACCCAGCACGACGTTACAACGCAAAATTTCGATCGCCATATCAACTGGTAGCCCGCTCACCAGCGCCACGCTCGGCCCGGTCTATGATGGCAAGTCGGGTTTATTGAAAAAGCATATGTCAAGTGAGGAAGCAGCAAAATACAAGGTACCTGTTTGGGTCTCGGATTCGGCTTTTCTACTACCGGGTGGTTCTGCGGCATTTGACAATACCTTATTTGCCACAGGTGAGCCCGTCAAACTCAATATTCCTGGCATGCTCAGTTTCCCGAAAATCTGGTTGGTGGTTAAGTTGAAAGACGGCGTTGATGCCACTGCCGCACTGCAATCCTTGCGCAATCTTACCCAGAATAGCACCGATCGTAATAACGAAAAGAATTTGACATTCACACCGCTAACCAACTATTTTGCCGGCGAATTATCAACCGACTATTTGGAAAGTTGGGCAAATCGGCTACACATTGGTACCGGTGCCATGGCGGCGCTATTGTTGCTGATGCTGGTGCTGACCCGCTACGCACGAATCAGGCGGGAAGTCGCATTGCGACTGGCAATGGGCGCAACAGGATTGCATGCAGCGTGGTTGAGCATTCGCCAAACCGTATTCGCCATTCTGGCCGGTATCGCCACCACATCGACGCTTACATTCGCACTGCTCTTGCTTCAACCCGCTTTATTACTACTACTACTACCGATGTTCGGCATCATCGCTTTAATCGGCGTAACTGCCTTCTTTCTGTTGTTTGGCTGCGGCGCATTGGCCGGGCGTGGTGATTTGATGCCGCATTTGCGGGGTGCATGGTAATGCCGGCAGCGCTTCCAATGCGAATCCTTGGCGGCTATGCGATCTTGTGTACCTTGCTTGCTTGCCAGGAGCACGCTCCCCCCAAGTCTGAAAGTAAGGCCAATTCTGTGTCGGCTGTCGGCGCTTCGGGCGACTATGCTGGCCGTACAGCGCAAACAATGCAATTGAAGGTGCGTGGTACTTGCACATTGAAGCCGGAGCGTGTAGTACGCCTGAAATCACAAATTGGCGGTGAAGTAAAATCGGTCGCAGTGCAACAAGGCGAAAAGGTGCGGCGAGGCGATATTCTTGCCACAATCGATGTCGAGAATTTGAACTTACGACGCGAACGTACTGTCATTGAGTTGGAAAGACTGGTGCAGCGGGCTGAATTACTGCGCTTTCAGGTTGCCAAGGCAGAGAAAGAATTTGCCATCATCAAAGAAATTGCTGGTGGCTCGGCGACAAATTATGCGCGCTACGGCAAAGAAATGGCGAGCATCATGGAACGTCGTGCCGAATTGAAAGATAACGAATTGAATCAATCGTTATCCAAGCTTGATCTGAAAGTACTGGATGATCAAATCAGGAAGGCTGCGATTCGCGCGCCGCTTGACGGCGTGATATTACTGCGTGCGGTTGAACCCGGCGCGGTGGTTGGTTCAGGTGCAGAAAGTGTGGCTGGCAGCGAGGTATTATTCGAAGTTGCCGACCCTGCCAAGTTGGTCGCAACGTGCATCATCAAAGAGGCAGATGCCGCTTTGTTGGTGAGTGGTCGGGCGACCGAGATTATCGTGGACGGCAATGAAGGCAAACCCATACCTGGCAAAGTCGGGCGAATCGCGCCAGTCATTGCCAACGAGGGCGGGCTTGCCAGACGGGAGTTCCTGGTGGAATTGACACAGCAATCGGCGATTCATCTGCTTCCGGGGATGAATGCGACCGTAGAACTTGATTCCAGATAACCTGGCAATGATTCAGAATGATTATTAACTTATTTAAAGCAAAAATATGATCGCCATTAGTGAACTTTCTGTAGGCTATGACAAGAGCAATCGTTTGGCTTTGGAGCGGGTCAGTGTAAATATCACCGCTGGCGAGGCGCTTGCCATCATGGGCCAAAGTGGCAGCGGCAAATCCACCTTGTTGTCGGTGATGGGGGGAATGCTGCGTCCCACCAGTGGCCAATACCTGTTTCGTGGACAAGCGGTATCGGCCATGAGCCCGAAGGAATTGGCTGAATTTCGTGGCCGGGAAATTGGCTTTGTATTTCAGAATTTTTGCCTGTTACCCCATTTGACGATTCTGGAAAATTTACTGGTGCCGCTGGAACACTTGAAGCCGGACAGGGTGGCTGTTCAGGCTCATGCCCTTGCCTTGTTGGAGCAAATTGGTATTGGCGAGCTTGCCGGACGCTTTCCTGCACAGGTTTCGGGCGGACAAGCACAACGAGCAGCGATTGCGCGGGCACTTATGCGCAACCCGGCACTTATCCTGGCCGACGAGCCAACCGGTAGCCTGGATGAAGAAAGTGCAGCGACTGTTTTGGGCGTTTTAAAAGCGTTGACCAATACAGGAACAACCGTGGTCATCGTTACCCATAGCGCACAGGTAGCCGCAGCTTTACAACGAACGGTGCGGATCGAAGCCGGGCGCGTGGTTGAAGCATTAACGGTGCAATGAGCCGTCGCCAATCAATTTTGGCGGCACACATTCGCTATGCCTTGCGTCGTACCTGGGCTGTTCCTGCTCGCAGCATTTTCGCCCTGATAGCGTGTGCTTTGGCATGGGCTGCCATCTTTCATGCCGACCTTGAAATCAACAATCTTGAGTGGGCTACGGCCCATGCTGGTTGGCTGGGCGGGGCGCAAGGTTACCAGGTATCCATCAAAAAGGTTTATAAGGAAGAGGCAATGCGCCGTGCCACTGCTTTACCCAGGGTATTTGTTGAGCGCGCCCAACAAACAGCACAGGCCAGCGTCATTCAGCTTACCCGCTCAATATCTGCGCTGAGTCCTGACAGGCTCAGTGCAACACCGGCCAAGCTCTTGTTTTATGATGCTGCATTGGGTGCGCAAACCACACCGCACAGCAGTTTTCCGCCGTGTTCAATTTCGCAATCGTCACCGCAGTGGCAACAGCAAAATGGTCTGATGCCGCTGGCAAATGGCTGGCGCTGCTACCTTAGCCCGTTGCCGGCACCACTTCGTATCCTGAGAGGAAATTATGACATGGATAGTATTGCTTTCCCTTTGGCCGCAGCGAAGGAAATTGCGGGCAGAGATGCCCTTGATGAAGTCGAAATAATGTGGTTGGCCATTGATAATCGTCAAAAATTTGACAGCCTTTTGCGTTGGGCGACAGGCACGCTCAAATTGGAACTGGATGTAGCACCGCTTGGCACGACCCTTGGCGCGCAAACCGCCAAGTTGTCAGGGATCACCCAAATTTGGCTCGGGGCCGCAGGCGTATTGTTGCTCATTGGCATTGGCTTATATGTACACGGGCTGTATGCTGCAATGCGACGGGAAGCAGGGTTGCGCATTGCGCTAGGTACGCCTTTTTTACACATGGCACGTTGGCTTACAACCGACGTGCTCACCCAGGCACTGACGCTTACCTTATTTGCAGCGGTACTCGGCAGTATCATCTATCATGCAATCAATGTGCAACCAGACCCTGCAACAGTGCTCCGGCTGACCCTACTGGTAGCAATGTTCATGGTGTTTTTCTTTACTTTGATCAGTGTAGTACTGACTTGGCATGTCATGCGACAAAATCGGATTACTGCCATGATCCGCGACTAAACACGACATAGAACCCGAGCGTGGTAACGGGCTTGCAACAACGGGACGCCGCCGCCTCAGCCGTCGCTGCCATGGTGCAACAAATTAACCAGCCGACAACAGATTAAGCGCTAGCAAGCACGCATTCAAGCATTCTGCGGCTACATGGTTTACACTGGCAGCTTTATCAGCCCGTCGGCACCGCCTTGGCCCCGCCGCACCCACCCTTAGCTCAGGATGATCATGCTCAAATCTGCCTCACGCCGCTATTGCGCCGCCTTGCTCACCTTCGCCACCTTCGCCACCATCAGCGCTCCAAGCTGGGCCGCCAAGGATGTGGTATTTGCCGTCGCGTCAACCTTCACCTCGCTCGACCCGTATGACGCCAACGATACCTTGTCGCTTTCTGCCGCCAAATCCGTGTATCAGGGCTTGTTTGGGTTTGATACCAATATGAAAGTGGTGACCGTGCTGGCCGAGGGTTTTGAAGTGAGCAAGAACAAGCTGGAATACAGCATTACCCTGCGCAAAGGCGTGAAGTTTCATGACGGTAGCGATTTCAAGGCCGACACCGTAAAAGGCGTGCTCGACCGCGTCACCAATCCCGAGAATAAACTGAAACGCTTTAATTTGTTCAACCGCATCGCCAAAACCGAAGTCATCAACGACTACGCCGTTAAAATCACCCTGAAAGAACCGTTTTCAGCCTTTATCAACACCCTGGCCCACCCTTCGGCAGTGATGATTTCACCCGCCGCCTTAAAACAATATGGCAATAAAGATATCGCTTTTCACCCGGTCGGCACCGGCCCTTATCAATTTGTGGAATGGAAGCAAACCGATTATTTGAAGGTGAAGAAATTTGACGGCTATTGGAAAAAAGGCTTGCCCAAGGTCGATAGCCTGACCTTTAAACCGGTCATCGATAATAATACCCGCAGCTCGGTGTTGCAAACCGGGGAAGCGCATTTTACCTATCCGGTGCCGTATGAACAAATCGATTTATTAAAAGCCAAACCCGGTTTAACGGTGGTGACCGCGCCGTCGATTATTGCGCGCTATATCACCCTCAACCATTTGCAAAAGCCGTTTGACAACATCAAGGTGCGGCAGGCACTCAATTATGCGGTCAATAAAGACGCTTTGAGCAAAATCGCCTTTAACGGCCAGGCCATTGCCTCCCAGGGGGTGGTGCCGCAAGGGGTGGATTTTGCCCTGAAAAAAACCCCTTGGCCCTACGATCCAAACAAGGCGCGCCAGTTGCTCAAAGAAGCCGGTTACCCGAATGGTTTTGAAACCGAACTGTGGTCGGCCTATAACCACTCGACGGCGCAAAAAGTGATCCAGTTTGTGCAACAACAATTGGCGCAAGTGGGGGTGAAAGCCAAACTGACGGCGCTGGAAGCCGGGCAGCGGGTAGAAAAAGTGGAAAGCGCGCCCACGCCAGCGAGCGCGCCGGTGCGCATGTATTACGTGGGCTGGTCATCATCTACCGGCGAAGCAGATTGGGCGCTACGCCCTTTGCTGGGCTCGGATTCCTTCCCGCCCAAATTGTTTAATATGGCCTATTATAAAAACCCGGCGGTCGATAGCGCCTTGGCTGCCGCACTCACCAGTACCGAACGTAGCGAAAAAGAAAAGCTTTACGCCAGCGCGCAAGAAGCGGTGTGGGCCGATGTCCCATGGATTTTTTTGGTGACCGAAAAACTGCTGTATGCGCATAGCAAACAATTGTCCGGCGTCACGGTTTTGCCGGATGCGTCCTTTCATTTTGACGAGATGGATTTAAAAACCGCTGCAAAATAGATCTTGAAACCCACCCGCCCATGTTTGCTTACATCATAAAACGTCTGGCCGCACTGCTGCCCACCCTGCTGCTGGTGGCCTTGCTGGTGTTTGGCTTTGTTCACTTGCTGCCGGGCGACCCGGCACGCCTGGCGGCCGGGCCGGAGGCAGATTTGCAAACGGTGGAACTGGTGCGGCGCGACCTGGGCCTGGATCAACCCCTGGGGCGGCAGTTTCAGCATTTTATGCTGCATGCGCTGCAAGGTGATTTTGGCACCTCGCTACGCAGCAAGCGCCCCGTGTCGCAAGAGATTAGCGAGCGCTTTGGCCCCACCTTTTGGCTCACTGTGTGCGCCATGGGCTGGTCGGTATTGCTGGGCATGTTACTGGGCATGGTCTCGGCGGTGTGGC
>CAMBDR010000188.1 GCA_945864765.1 Janthinobacterium lividum
ACTGGAAATTCTCTACCCCAGTTCCGATGAATTTGAACGCACCGGGGCACGTATTGAACCGATTATTAACACAACCGGGCATTATTGCGACGAGCGCATCATGAAGCGTGCCAATGGGGAATTGTTTTGGTGCCATGTGGTCGGGCGCGCCTTGGTGCCCAATCAAGCGCATGCGGCTGGCATTTGGACCTTTGAAGATGTCAGCGCCAAGCGCCCGGTGAGCGCGCACCTGACGCCGCGCGAGCGTGAAATTGCGGCCTTGCTGGTGGCAGGCCAAACCAGCAAGCTGATTGCGCGCCACACCAATTTAAGCCCGCGCACGGTCGAAATGCACCGCGCCCGACTGATGCGCAAATTCAATGCGGCGACATCGTCTGAATTAGTGCATAAATTGATGGGGGTGGGAAATAGTAGCAATTAATATTTTCATGGTCGCTTCTGATTGATCACAATCTTGATCCCGGTCGCGCCCACAGTCACAGTTCCGGCTGTGCCTTCCCAATCCCCTGCAGCAGGCATGGCATTGCCCGATTTGGAAATACGGGCAGTAAGTACGACTTGTTTGAAATCGGACAGCTTGCTGTTGGGCATCATGCTATTGCTATCGTCAAAACTAAATTGCAGCGGCAAGTCTTGCACTTGTTTGCGCACCACCACCAGCGGAAACTTGGGGCCGCCCTCCGGCGCGCGGGCAAAAATAAACACCGCATCGCCGGGCGCAACGTCCTTGACGATATTGGCATCGATCTGCACGGTGCCGCTGAGTAATGGTGAAGGGGGCTTGGCTGTGGCATTCTCGCTGGTTGCCGCACTGGCAGAACTGGCGACATTGGCAAGCGCATTGGCAGGCGCATTGGCAATCGGCTGCGTAACACCAGCCAGTCGCTGCGCCTCCTGCACATTTTGTGTCAACTGCTGCGCCAATGGCATATTGGGTGGCACCAGGCTTTGGCATTGCTGCCAGGCGGCCACGGCACCGGCATAATCCTTACGCTCAAACTTGGCAGTACCCAGTAAAATCAAAGCCTTCACATTTTTTGGCTCGGCCTGCAAGGCACGCAGCAATAATTTTTCCGGTTCACCCTGCAAACTCTGGCCTTGCCCCATGGCCAGCGAATCTGCCGCATCGACCAACACGCCAGCATCATTCGGTTTCAATGCCACCAGCTTTGCATAGGCCCGATTGGCTTGCTCAAACTTGCCCATCTTGGCATAAGTGCCGGCCACGATATTCCACCCTTTGTCATCATCGGGCGAGGTTTTTAAATGCTGCTCGATCTTGCCCAGCATCTCGGCAATTTGTTGATTACTAATTTGACCAGCCGCCGCTGCTGGTGCTTCAGCCACTTCGGGCGCTTTCAGATTGGCCGGGTTGAGCGCCGCCGGATTACCCAAATAGCTGTACAAACCCAGGCTCAAACCGATCACACCAAAGCAGAGCAAGGCGGCCAAGCCACTGGCTTTGGCGCGCGCCAAACCGCTGGCTTCTACCCGCCCCGGCGTGCCCACATCTTGCGCCACCCGAATTTCCAGGTCATGGCGCGCCTGTTGATACGCACCCTGTTCGATAATGCCTTGCGCCAAATCCAGTTCCAATTCACGCAACTGATCACGCAAAACCGCCAAGTTGACATGGCTGCGCTGGGTATTTTCCACTTTCCCGCCGCGCACGCCGACCAAAGGCAGCAAAATGAACGCCAAACTCACAGCCAACAATAAAGCGGCCAGTAATGCAAAAGAGGTCATGCTGAATCCTTATCCTTTGTTCCCAATAATTGCGCAGCTTCTTGTAAGCGCTCAGCCGAAGGTTCGGACTGCACCGCCTGGGTTTTCAGTTTGCGGATAAAAAAGATTCCGCCCAACAAGAGCAAGGCAAACGGCCCGACCCACAATAAAACGGTGCTGCTTTTAAACGGTGGGTTGTACAGGACGAAATCGCCATAGCGCGCCACCATATAGTCAATGATTTTTTCATCGCTCCAGCCTGCCGCCATTTTGTCGCGCACCTGGTTGCGCAAATCGATGGCCAGATCAGCATGCGAATCGGCGATGGTTTGATTTTGGCATACCAGACAGCGCAGGCTTTCCGATAAGGCCAGGACGCGCTTTTCCAGTACCGGGTCGGCGGTCAAGCCGGATTCGGTTTTGACCTGCGCCTGCACAGGCAAAGAAAATAAGGCGGAGACGGACAATGCGGTCAATCCCGTGAACAACGTGAACAAGGTGAATGAGCGCAATGCATGCAAACAATTCACCATGGCGTAGCTAACCCCGCGCGCGTTTTTTAGCAGTCGATTCATTTTTTACTCTTCAATTGCGCAATCAGTGGCAATAATTTGGTGTTGATCACGTCCGGCGTCATCGGCCCGATTTGTTTAAAGCGGATCACGCCTTGCTGGTCGATCAAAAACGATTCGGGCACGCCGTAGACCCCAAAATCGATGCCGACATTGCCTTTTTCATCAAAGGCCGATACCTGATACGGGTTGCCAAACTGCGCCAACCAGGCCAAGCCGTCGTTGCGTTGATCTTTATAATTCAAACCGATAATGGGGATGATGTTTTGTTTGGCAAGCTCCACAATGACCGGGTGTTCTTGCCGACACGCCACGCACCAGGAAGCCCAGACATTGAGCAACCAAACCTGGCCGCGCATTTGTTGGCTGGAGATGGTTTGCCCAGCCTGGTGCAATTGGGTCAGGCTAAATTCCGGTGCGGCTTTATCGATCAGAGGGGAAGGTACTTCGCGCGGGTCGCGCTGCAAGCCGACCTTTAAAAAAACCACCAGCGCGACAAACACCAGTAAAGGCAAAATAAAACGTATCATGCGCCCGCTCCCAGATCTGCCCCGGCTCCCATGACTCCCATGGCGGCCCCGGCAGCGGCAGCGGCAGTGGCTCCCGCTGGCCCCATGCTCTTGGCCGTGGTCGTGGCCGGGTTTGCACTACTATCAACCTCCATACCCGCCCGTTTTTTCAAACGATAGCGTTTATCACTGGCGGCGCAAAATCCACCGAAGGCCATGATCAGGCAACCTGCCCAAATCCAACTGATAAACGGCTTATGCTGCACCCGCACCACCCAGGTTTGATTATCCAGCGGTTCACCCAGGGCAACAAATAAATCACGGGTAAAGCCGCGGTCAATCGCGGCCTCGGTCATCGGCATATTGCTTACCGTATACAGACGTTTTTCCGGTGCCAGTTGGGCAATCAGGGTGCCATCTTGCATCACGTCAAACTTGCCCACATCGGCCCGATAATTCGGCCCGTTTTTGGTTTCCAGGCTATTCAAACGGAAGCTGTAACTGCCAATCTTCGCGGTATCGCCAACATGCATTTTTACGTCTTCCGCCACTTCAAAACCGCGCACCAGCGTCACACCGATGATAAAAACGCCTATCCCCAAATGCGCCAACAACATGCCCCAATAACTACGCGGAAAATTACCCAACCTTTTCAACAACGGCACACCGGGTGCGCGCAGCATGCGCTGCAGCCAATGCCAGATCGTAGCCATAATCACCCAACCCGCCAGGGCCAAACCCACAACCACCATCGGCTTGGCACGCAATATGGCGGCCGCGTAAATCACCACGCCCAGCGTGGCCAGCGCCACCCATTTGATGTCACCCGCCAAGGTTTGCCAGTGCGCCTCTTTCCAACGTACAAACGGCCCCAGTGCCATCATCAGCAATACCGGAATCATCAAAGGTACAAAGACCGCCTCAAAATACGGTGGGCCGACGGAGATTTTGCCCAAATTCAAGGCATCCAAAAACAGCGGGTAGAGGGTGCCCAAAAACACGGTGGCCGCCGCCACCAGCAACAGCACATTATTACTTAACAACAGGGTTTCACGCGAGAACAAGGCAAAGCGCCCGCCCAAGCCCACTTTGGGGCCACGCCAGGCAAACAGCGTGAGCGAGCCACCAATTACCAGCGATAAAAACACCAGAATGAATAAACCACGGCGTGGGTCAGTGGCAAAGGCATGCACCGAAGTCAACACCCCCGAGCGCACCAGGAAGGTGCCCAGCAGCGAGAGTGAAAACGCGGTAATGGCCAATAACACGGTCCAATTTTTAAAACTGCCACGTTTTTCCGTCACCGCCAGCGAATGCACCAGCGCCGTGCCCACCAGCCAAGGCATGAAGGAGGCATTTTCGACCGCATCCCAAAACCACCAGCCGCCCCAGCCCAACTCGTAATACGCCCAAAAACTGCCGAGGAAAATGCCCAGCGTTAAAAACATCCACGCCACCAGCGTCCACGGGCGCGACCAACGCGCCCAGGCCGCATCCAGTTGCCCGCCCATCAAGGCGGCCAGCGCAAACGAAAACGCTACCGAGAAACCAACATAGCCCATATATAGCAGCGGGGGATGCACGATCATGCCAAAGTCTTGCAACAGCGGGTTCAAGTCGCGCCCTTCTGCGGCGGCGGGTATTAAGCGATCAAACGGATTGGAGGTAAACAATAAAAAGGCCAAAAAGCCGACCGAGACCAAACCCATTACACCCAAGACCCGCGCCACCACTTCCTGCGGCAATTGGCGGCTAAATAAGGCCACCGCCACACCCCACAAGGCTAAAATCTGTATCCACAGCAAGAGCGAACCTTCATGCCCACCCCAGGTGCCAGTAATGCGGTAATGCACGGGCAATTTGGAATTGGAGTTGGACGCAACGTATAGAACTGAAAAATCGCATTGGATGAATGCGTTGATCAGGCAGGCAAACGCGATACTGACAAACAGAAACTGGGCCATGGCCATCGGACGCGCCAGGGCCATATAGCGCACATTGCCACGAAACGCGCCAAAGATGGGCAACAAGCCTTGCACCAGGGCCATGCCAAAAGCCACCATGACACAAAAATTACCGATTTCGGGAATCATTTTCCATCCTTTGCAGTGGATGCAGCAGCGGCGGCAGCAGCGGCTGCGGCCGCCGCCTTATCCTGCTGCGCTTTTTTCATGGCATACGCGGCCTCGGGCGGCATATAGTTTTCATCATGCTTGGCCAGCACTTCTTGCGCCGCAAAGCTGCCATCGCTATTCAATTTGCCTTGCGTGATCACGCCCTTACCTTCCTTAAACAAATCCGGCAAGATGCCTTTATACGATACCGGCACCTTGCGCACCGTATCGGTCACCACAAAGCTAACCGTCACGCCATCGGCCTGACGCTTCAAACTCCCCGCTTCCACCATGCCCCCCAAGCGAAAACTGCGCCCGGACGGGGCTTTGCCTGCCGCCACTTCGCTGGGCGTGACGAACAGATTCATATTATCTTTAAACGCGGTGAGCACCAGCCAGGCACCCAAAGCCAATACTGCCATGCCCAGTAAAATCAGGCCAAACCGTTTATGCCTTGCTTTCATCACGTCCCTCTCTGAGCACATTCTTTTGCGCATTCATTCGCGCATTGCTTCTTTTAATGCTGGATTTAATGGCCGCCCATTGGGCACTCACCAGCCATAATTCACCGATGACGGCAATAAAACACACCACCACCGAACCCCACACGTAGAGCGCATACCCGCCCATCGCAAAAAAATCTTGCCAACTGGCCCAAATCATGATTGGCTCCCTTTTTCCAAACTTTGTACATACGGCACCACCCACTCGGCCTGACGCTCACGCTCCAGCACAATACAGCGCACCCGCATCAATGCCACCATAATACTGTAGGCCCAACAGGCCAGCGCCATCAATAACATGCCCCACAGCATAATCTCTGCCATGCTGGAGCCTTTGGTACTGACCGACGCACCTTGATGCAGGGTATTCCACCATTTTACGGAAAAATAAATAATCGGCACATTCACCGCGCCCACCAGAGCCAGCACGGCGCTGGCACGATCGGCGCGGCGCAAATCGTCAATCGAGGCGTGCAAGGCCATAAAACCCAAATATAAAAACAATAAAATTAATTCTGAGGTCAAACGCGCATCCCACACCCACCAGGCACCCCAGGTTGGCTTGCCCCAAAGCGCCCCGGTCCACAGCGCCAACACGGTAAACATGGCACCGGTCGGGGCCAGCGCATTGGCCATCATCGAAGCCAGCCGGGTATTGAAAGTTAAGCCGACCCCGGCCCAAAAGGCCATGGCCAGATAAATCACCATCGACATCCATGCCGCCGGAACGTGAAAAAAAATAATCCGATACGAGTCACCTTGCTGATGATCGGTCGGCGCCACAAAAAAGCCGATATACAGACCCGCAATACCAAGCAACAAGGCCAGCACGCCAAATAAGGGAATCAGCTTCCCGGCCAGTGGTAAAAAATTGACGGGGGAGGCATATTTAAACCAGTTCCACCCTGCTATTTGCTTGTCTGCTGTTTGCATAACTTTCATTCTATAAATATAATTTTCTGCATTCCACCAATTCCACCAATTCCACCAATTCCGCCGACTATTCTACAGCCTTATTCTACTGAGATACGCAATGCCACGCCCGTAACCCAGGGCGTCAAGGCGCTGGCAGCAGCGAGCAAGCCACCTAACAACAACAAATTAGCATCCGCCCCCACGCCTGCCAGGTCGGCACTGACTGCACCCGAACCAAAAATCAAGACAGGAATATACAAGGGCAATACCAATAACGCCAACAACACGCCGCCACCGCGCAATCCCAGGGTGAGCGCGGCACCAATGGCACCAATAAAACTCAGGATGGGTGTACCCAGCAGCAAGCTGAACAATAAAACACCCATCGAACGCACGCTTAAATCAAACTGAATCGCCAACAGCGGCGTGGCCAATAACAAGGGCAAACCGGATACCAGCCAATGGGCGATGATTTTACCCAAAACAATCACGGCCAGCGGTTCGGAAGCCAATAACAATTGCTCCAACGTGCCATCGGCATGGTCCAGCGCAAACAAGCGTCCCAAGGCCAGCATCGAAGCCAACAAGGCCCCAACCCATAAAATACCGGGTGCAATGGTGCGCAACAGCGACATTTCAGCGCCTACCGCCAAAGGGAATAAACTGGCCACCACAATAAAAAAGAACAAGGTGGTGAGCACATCGGCGCGCCGCCGCCAGGCCAGCAGCAAATCACGCCGGATGATGGCAAACAGCGCGGCTAACATATCGCCTCCTGGCCAAACTGGCCCAGATCAAGCTCAATACAGCGCCCGCTGCCAAGCTGAATTTCCTGATGGGTGGTGTACACCAGCATGCCGCCTTGCGCCAAATGCTGTTCGATGCGTTGCACCAATTGCGCCACCGCTGCCACATCGAGCGCGGTAAACGCTTCATCCAAAATCCACAGGGTTTGCGGCAAACCCAGGTATAAGCGCGCCAAAGCCACGCGCTTGCGTTGCCCTTGCGACAGCGCCCGCACGGGTAGCTCGATTTGCGCGCCCAGGCCAATGCGCACGAGCGCTTCACAGGCGCGCTCGGGGGAGATTTTTTGGCCCAGCAATTGCGCCGCCATGACCAGATTTTCCCATGCCAACAAATCATCTTTTACGCCCTGAGCATGGCCGAGATACATTAAATTGACATAATATTGTTCTCGCAAGCTGCGAATATCTTGCCCCTGCCAACACACCGT
>CAMBDR010000189.1 GCA_945864765.1 Janthinobacterium lividum
TCCTTGGATGCAGGGCTGCTTGTGGCAAGTATTTTGCTATTCAAGCGTGCAGGGCAATTGCGGCACCGCATCCTGCTTCAATTTATAAATGTAACGCACCCGCCCACCCGGCGGCGTTGGCTTCACCTTGATAGTCGTAAAAAACCTGCGCCGCAAATCATAATTTGCCCGCACATTCAACCGAATGTCTTGCAACAAAATCAAAGGGTTTTCCGCAATCGGTGCAAAATCCTGCTGCGGCCGATACTTGGCAAAGGCCCAGCCCAGCCGTTTCACATATTCCTGAAACATGGCTTGCCCTTCGGGATTGGCGCAAGAAAGCAGCACAGCAATCGCCTGCTGTTGCGCCGAACGCTTCCAATGCCGGGATTGATAGTGGAACAGCCCCGCATCATCATAATTCTCGATGGTGCGCCACGAGGTTTCGGGTAAATGCCGCGTGACTTTGAGTGCGTGACGATTCAGCACCAAGGCCGCAGCCTGATCGCCTTGCTCCGATTTTTCCATCGCCGCGTCACGCAACTGGTCGGCCTGCGCCTCAATGGGCGAGGTGGCCGGGGTGCCAGTGGCAGCACTCGCGTTACCCAATAACAGGCTGCATATTGCAACCATAATCCAATTTTTCATCGACAGGGACTTTCGTTAAATAAGTTCACGAGCAAGGGTAGTCATATATGCCCACGTTCAACGGAACGAGCCAACAGTATGATTTTGCCCCCAGCGTTTTGCCACCGGGCCGGGCGGAAGTTGACGCTCTCATGTAATTGCAGATCAAGGCTTGCCTGCTTCGCCCATGTACCCATGGTATCGAGTACAAAAGTTTTCTTGTCTTTGAGACTTTTAATAACGGTTGATTTCGCTGTTACCGTAATCACTACACCATTATGGCGTTCCTCAACCATGCACGTAGCAGCCCATGCCGCCGGGTCAACGGCTGCGACGTTGTGAAACTCATCGCCCAGTTGTTGGAATGAGTGAATTGTCGCAGGCGTACACAGGTGCGCGAACTCAAGGGCGCTTTCCATGAGTGCCACCGTTTTGAGATTGGCAGGATTGATCCAACCGATGACATCCAGACATTTCTCGAAATCACGGATCAGTTTATTGATGAAAGCGGGAAGGTCATATAAATGGACTGCATGCCAAATTGGCTCATGATGGGCAATCCGATTGCGAATATCATTGATTTGTGCGAGCGTGTCCTGGATTTCTCTCATTGACAGGTAGTTCGCACCTCTTTTCGCTGCCGGAAAAACTTCATCGCGGATGGTTGGCCATAACATCAGCGAATCGGTGTTACTGTCATTGTGCCGCTTACTGCAAAGATGCACCCAAAAACCAAATGAGAGTTTGGCGATGGTTTGATCGATATCCACTGTGCGTTTCATTTTCAGCAGAGCTTGTTCGGCAAGTTGAATTTGCTTGTAAGATTCGTTATGCTGAGCGCGGTTCGCATCGAAGAAGGTTTTGAACCAGGCGCGATCAAGTAGTGTATTGAGCGCTGCCGACGGCGGTCCCAAGGCGAGTATTTGCTTTTTTTGGTGCTCAAGATAGCCCATATGGACAGCATTGCGTAATGAGATTTCCAGTAATTGCAACACCGGGAGGAACACGCCAGATAATTTCTTGTTCCACAGATAAAGTCCGAGGCTTTGCTCGTCAGTGGCGACGCCAATACGATCTTTATAGGTTGCCAAGCGATTTCTTGAAATCGATCTGATCGCATCCTGACTGGTCATGTTAGTTTGATGAGGAAATTTTAATCATACATTATGGCATAAATGGTATTGTGGCGATGTAATCATCGCATTGGGTTGGGGATGGCATCAATTTGGAGAAGAATTTTACTTGACAAAGTACCGCAGCGATACTATTCTCCCTGTAGAGAAATTCTCTTGTGTTTGCGCTTCAGGTGGCTCTGGCCTGCTGGAGTGGCGCTAATAATTCGGTGGAAAGCTGGCTTCGGCTGGCTTTTTTCCGTTTACGGGCGCATGGCATGGCTACCTTGCCGTCGGGGCGCTTTTTAATGCGAGCACCCGGCTGAAGTTGGCTGTGGTGTTGACTTGATTGTTGGCTGGGATTGTTGCCTTGCCAACATGCCGTTTACAGGCTGATACGAAAATCATCGCCATTGGCTGCTTTGGCAAGCTGGCTGGGCGGGTATACATAACTTAAAGCGCGATTCATCGGCATCACCAAACCTCCAGGCGCAGTCATCGGCATTCAAAGGCCTTGGCGCTGATCGGCAAAGGTGACGATTAAATCTCCCAAGTCTTGCATAAAACTGTATAAATCTTCGAGTGCAACCGATTCCTCATCGTTCAAGTCCCGGTTCAAGCCCCGGTTCAAGCCCCGGTTTTGCAGGGTTTGGGCGATAACACTACAAATACCATCCGGCTGTTTGATCGCGGCATGATCGTCTTTTTGTGCCAAATCGTGCAAATCACTGGTGCTGCCATCGCTAAAGCACAGCGCTTCACGCCGGGCGTGGGTGATGCTCTCAAAATGGCGTGCATCATTCGCTTGCATAAATACATTCAGGTGACCATACCAGCCCTGCTCAACCAGGGTGATGGTATTTTGCGCGCTCATGGCGCAATCTTTGGCACTGCCCAGCATTTGAATCACAATGCGGATATGCTGGAAAATATCAGGCCGCTGCTGCGAAATTTGTGCCACCGCAGCCAGCAGGGCAACGGCTGGTCCTTTGGCGTCCAATATACCGCGTCCAATCAGGAGCTTACCGTGTTCACTATCTTTCACTTGGGGCGCAAGGTGTGGCCCCAAGGTATCCATATGGAAGTTGAACATGAGCGTGTGCTGCACATCGCCCTTGCCAATTTCGAATACCCGATGGGGTTGATTTAATAGCCAACGCGCCTTGGTGTTGATGTGCTCCGTGCGTGCATTTTGGCTGGATTGGCTGGAAAAAACAGTACGCATGCCCAGCCCTTCGGCCAAAAACGCATATAAGTCTTGCGCCTGCTCAATCCGGGCAGGCGCAGCACCCGCCTCGGGCGGGGAAGTATTGATGTTGATCAACGCGATTAGCGTTGATATAAATTCAGCTTGCAATAACATGGCGATCTCCAGAAGAGAGGACGAATGGATTAAATTTAATTATCGGTTTATGATGCTTTTGTAGCATCTTTGGTGTGCTCGGGGTGTTCTTGTTACGCTACGGGATTGAACGAAAAGCTTGCTGTTGATGATTGTGGGCATCGGTATTTTCCGTTACAATTCCTGTGTTTTCGATACTTTAGTCATGAGTTTATCACATAAGTAAGTCTTTTCAGAAAATCCACCGATTAATCATGATGGCCTATTTATATCATAACGGGCTGGTTTAAGCTTGCGCAATTGCAGAAGTTAACAGGGTAAATTTTGCGATTTTTCGCGTTGGCAGGGTGTCATGGGAAGAAAAATATCGATTGATGCAATCTTGCGTTATAAATATTGGCTATTTAACGCAGCAGGGCCATCGCCAGTGGTGTGCTGAGCGCGGCCAAGGCGGTGGAGGCGACCAGGCTGGCCGCCACCGGGCCTTCCATGGTTTCAAATTGGCGCGCCATTAAATAGACATTGGCCCCCACCGCAATCGATGCCATCAGCACCACGGTTTGGGTTTCGATCAGCGGCAAGTGTAAGGCGCGCGCAAGCAGCCAGGCCAACAGCGGATGGGCGATGAGTTTCAAGATGGTGATGGTGGCCGGAATGCGCCAATCTTTGCCCATGCCATATTGCGCCAAACCCATGCCCAGCGCAATCAAGGCCATGGGGGCGGCGGCATGGCTGACCAGCAGCACGGTGGAATCAATCAGCGCGGGTAATTTCCACCCGGTCAAGCCCCACAGCGTGCCCAGGAAAATGGCGGCGACAATGGGGTTGCTCATCACACTGACCGCCATTTTGGCCAGACTTTTAGCCGATAAATGGCCTTGGCGCGATAATTCGACCGATACCGTCACCATGGTCCATAAAATCAAGGCATTGAATACCACGATCAGGGCGGCAGAAGGTAAGGCAGCATCGCCAATCAGGGTTTTGGCCAGCGGGATGCCGAGCATGACGTTATTCGAGAAAATACCCCCCATGGCAAATACCGATTGGGAGGCCCCGTCGAGTTTAAACACTTTCCAGGCCAACAGGCGTCCGATGCCAAACACCAGAAAACACGAACCAAAAAAAGCCAACAACAGGCGCGAATCAACCGGCGGCAGCTTCGACAAATCGCTCAACAAATGAAATAACAGCGCCGGCAGTGCCAGCGTGAACACAAAGCGCGATAAGGCATCCGACATGCTGGCAGGCCAGGCAAAAAATTTCATGGCGGCATAGCCAACAAATACCAGTATAAACAGCGGTGCTGATAACAGGATTTGTTGGATTAACATGCATCAGGCCTATTTTTTGTTGGCCAGGCGCTTGGCTGCAACGCGGCGCAATACCCGATAAGCCAGTACCGCCAAAATCAGGCTCAGGATTAAGACAAAGATGCCAATCACAATCGGGTGGTTGGAAAAGAACCAGCTTAAATGGTGTAGCAAGGGCAGCGAACCGACATAATAGGTGTCGCCAACTTTGGCATGGGTCACCATATTGTCATCAATGACGGCGAAATCACCCTGCAACAGCGGCACCAGTTCCGGGTTGCGCATGGCGCGCCCAATTTTGGCCAAATCAGCCGCTTTGTCGGCAAACAAAAACACCACGCTGCGCTTGGATGAGAGCGGCGATTCAATCGCCATCATGGCGCTTAAATTGCTGGCTCCGCGTAAATTGAGGTTGGCATTCGGGCGCGGCGTATCTTGAACATCTGCGCCTTCCCAGCGGTACAGGGGGCGGCGGAAAACATCCGGCTCGCGCACCCGGCGCTCGCCTTTGCTTTGTACCATGGGCCAGCGATCTGCCCATTTTTCCATCAAGCTTTGACTTTGTTCGGAACCGATCACAATTAAATCGCGTTCGGCCACTTTGTCTATCTGGGCGGCGGTCACCACCTGGTGGCGTAGTGCGGGGTAACCGGTGGCTTCACCCATGCGCCCCATTAACATCAGGTAGGTGCTGATTTCATGCGCGTTGGGGCGATCCGGCAAGACGGCGGCAGTTTCGGCAAGGTCGGCCAATTTGGTGTAGGGAAAACCAATATTGGTGAAAAACGCCAGATTGGGCAGTGCCGCATAGTGCGGAAAGCCGGAAAAATCGATGGTCGATTCCGGGTCAATCGCCGCTTCCAGATTATCGGGCAAGCCGTCGCGGCATTCGCCTTCGTTGGTGATATCGAAATAATAGTGTAGTTGCAGTTGATTGCGCTCGCCCACCTGGTAGGGCGGAACGAATAATACGTCCTTGCGCACCACCAGACTATTTTCCAGCACCGGCAATTTCAGTAAATCGGTGGCCGTCATTTTCTTGTTCGGTTCATTGAGCGATAAAGCTTGCACAAAATTGCGATTGACGCTGATATTCAGGCTGGAGTTTTTGCTAAACGGCATGCGCGAAAAGCGATATTTTAATTCCATCGGCACGCCCGTGCTGCGCCAGGTGAACAGGTCGGGCGAAACCCGGAAATTGACGCGGATTAAATCCGGGTAGTAACCTTTTACTTGCAATTCATCCTGTTTGGCCAGGGTGCCAAAGGGGACCGGTTTGTCGCTGGGCACCCAGGATGGCGCGTCGTAGGGTTT
This sequence comes from Janthinobacterium lividum, assembly GCA_945864765.1. GTDB lineage: Bacteria > Pseudomonadota > Gammaproteobacteria > Burkholderiales > Burkholderiaceae_D > CAMBDR01. The sequence continues at coordinate 5,688 of CAMBDR010000189.1, forward strand.
GCGCGGCGGCGGTTCGTTATCTTGGGTAATGGTGACGCGTTGTCCGCGTAAGGTGGTGTGGTCGAGCGCCACCGCGCGCGCGGCACGCATCAAATCGTCGTCGTTTTTGCCGGAAATGATGAGTAGCTTGGCATTCGGATTAGTGGGGTGGGTGATAATCGATACCCCGGCGCTACTGGTGGCACCAAAGGCCCCAATTTTCTCATTGCCTTGCAAGATGACGACTGCATTGCCGGGTGGCAGGCTATCGATGGAGACCGGGAATTCGGAGCCGCGATAGCTGGCCAGACCGCCAAACCAGGAGGCGACAATGCCCGCCGCCTTTAAGGTGTTGAACGAAGGCTGGCTGCCAAACACAAAAGGCAGGCGCAGCGCATTATTGTCGCGCTTGTCGAAAAACGGTACGGGCAGATATTTCAAGTCGTTGGTTTGCGTCAGCGGGGCCAGGTTGAGTTCCAATTTGCCCTGGGTGCTAATATTGAGCCAGAGCGAGGTATGGGTTGGGTCTTCGCATTTATAGGTGTAGTGGCCGACGAGGGCGAAGCGCAGTTTGTTGTAGTCGGTAAACAGGCGCGGGTCGATTTCAATTTCGCGCTTGTTTTGTAAGATTTTATCTTTCGGCAGCGGGATCACGGCGACGATTTCTTCATTCATCATCACCTGTAAATGCGATAGCTCGGGGAGTAGCGAAGGCGAATAATGATATTCAAATTTCAGTTTGGCACCGACCACGATTTCATCCGAGCGGATCGCAAAGGGTAAGGTAGCGGAGCCATCAATGCCGCGCAGTTTGATCGGGGTTAAATACCCCATTTGGCGGAAACCCAGGTTCAGTTGGCGTTTTACCCCGAGGCCAGAGCTGACGTTGATATCCATTTCTTGCGCGGCTTTGCTGGCGGCGGCGTCCGGGTCAGGGTCGGTTTTGGGGGCGGCTGCAAGGGCGGCTGCAGGGGCGGCTGCAAGTGCGCTGGCCGACGTGCTGGCTGCTGCACTGGCGCGCGGTGTTTCGGCCTCGGCTTCGGCGCGCGCTTTCGCTTCCGCCCGTGCGGCTGCGCGTTCGGCCTTGGTGGATTTGGCTTCCAGCGTGGGGCTGTATGGCAGGCAGCAGGCGAAGAGCAGGCTGATGAGGCAAAATAATTGGCGATGGCTCATGTTTTTTTACGCCTCCAGGGCAGAATTTGTTGAATGCTGCGGGCAAAACGCCGCCCGCCTTCCAGGCTGAAAATAAATACTTCTTTCAAGCCGGTCAGTGGTTTGTCGGTATCGCGCTCGGGCAACCATTGTTGCCACGCATCGCTACGGGAAAAAGTGGCCGCCACCAGCGAGCGGTAATCATCGAGTGACATATCTTCAAAGCGCACCCGTAAGGTTGTACCCTGGTTAAACACCACCTGGCCGGGCAGGGTATATTCGCGCTCGCCGCGAAACAGCGAAATGGTTACGGTTTTGCCTTTTTCCACCTCGGCCTCGGCGGGTAACACCAGTGCCAGGCCGCCTTCGGAAAAGTCTTCGGTTTTACACACCATGGTGCGGCCACCGGGCAGTTTGATCATGGCGGGAATCTCCCGCGTGACGCGCCAGTTGCGCCGCACCTGACGGGTTTCCAACGCCACCGCCAGGGCTGCACCGAGCAGCATGAAGTTATACACGGTCCAGATAATATTGAATAGCACCGTACCCCATTCATAATTATTCCACCAGAACAGGCGCACAATGCCAAAGCCAAAGCCGAGGACATTCAAGCCCAGGATGGTGACATAGGGGATGGCAATGTGCCAATCGAAATATTCGTTTTCAACCACGCCCCCTTTGGCGGTGACGTTAAATTTACCCAGTTTGGGGTTGATCAGGGCCAGTGTGGTGGGTAAT
>CAMBDR010000190.1 GCA_945864765.1 Janthinobacterium lividum
TTCAAATTTTGTACCGTGCCGTTACCCTTAAACGAACCAGAACCACTCACCACCACCTTGAGTTTTTCGCCTTGAATGCTGCCTAACTGAACCCGGCTGGCTCCGCGCACGGTGGCTTTGGTATTGCCGCTTGCCAGGTTTGAACCATCCAGTTTGCTGGAACCATGGTTGCTGATTTCAAGCTCGCTGACCTGGCCCGAGAGTTGACTGGTGACCGCACCATGCTGTTCAATTTCGAGTGCGGAGCCGTTCAACCCGCTGACCACCAGTTGCGTCATGCCGCTGGCCTTGATTTGATTGATTTTGGGCAGGGTATAGGTTACGCGAATCGGGTTGCTGCTGCGTAGATTACCATCAAGCCAGATTTTTACCGTATTGCCGTTGGTGCTGCTGTGGATTAAGGGCAGCAAATTGGTATCGGCTTCAATCACCAGCGAAGGGCTGGCACCCACTTTTACGTCAACTTGCATATCAATCCGCCTGGAATTGGCAATTTCCAGCCCGGTTACACTGCCGACCTGACGCATGGCCTTACTGACTTGCCCATCGCCCTGAACCACTGGCCCGGTGCTGAAACTCACTTCGCCTTCGCCAGGGTGGATGATAACGGCACAGCCGGTTAAGGTGCCTGCGAAGGTGCCTGCGATAGCCAGTAGTAATGCGGAGGTGATGAATGATTTCATGACAATGCCTTTTGAATGGTAAAGAAGAAGATGGCGCATTCTATTGCAAACTGGTGCGCTGGCGGCTGGTTTTCCGACAGGCCGCAGAAATCAGGGTGCGAAGCATCAAATTTCAATACCCTGGTGCCAGTGAATACGCTTTGCACGTAGATGAACGCTGGCCACCGCCCATGAAAAACCCCGCCAGGGCTACCGTTTTGCGGTATTCAAGGCGGGGTTAAGTGCTGCTTGTTTTATTTATTGTTATTCTGGTCTCCATTCCAGGGTTAAATTACCGCTTTGCCGCTTATTTACAGCTTATTTGCAAGTTGCATTCACCGTTACATTCACTTGCGTGCTGTTATTGTCTTTGTTGCTTTCATCCACATTGCTGTTGGCATCCACTTTTAAGGTCAGCACATTCAAGCCGGGGTTCAGATAGGCTTGGGTGTTGACCAATTTGCTGGCACCGACGGCCATGGCGGCGTTGCTTTGTTCGCCTATTGTGGCGCTACCCAACATCAAGCGATTGGTGTAGGCAGGGCTTTCTGCTTTGCCGACGTTGCCATTGTCGTAGACGATGTTAAAGGCGCATTTGCCATTGGCGGCCAACACGGCATTGTCGCGGGTCAGGGTGATGGAACCGCCCCAAGGGGTCGTTTTGCCACCGATATAAATCCCTTTTTGGCTGACCAAATCCGCTTTCGGGGCCGGGGCTTTGCCGCATAAGGCATTCGATGTCACTTTAATGACGCGCACATTGTTGGCTTCGTTGCTTTCTGCCAGATTGTTGTCCGAATCGAGGTAGAGCCGCAGTTCATATGCACCGCCGGGCAAGTAGGCTTGGGTCATGATGGCTTTGTTTTGCCCTGCTGTCATGCTCAAAGCCGATTGGATCGATACCACTTTGCCTTTGGCGAATACCGAATTTTTGAACGGTGCGGCCGTGGCGGCATTGCCCAGATTACTCATGTCGTAAGCCATATTGTAAGCACAGTTGCCATTCGATTGCAGGAAGGAATCGGCATCGGTCAATACCACGCTGCCACCCCAGGCCACAAACTTGCCACCTGCACCACCGATTGCGCCGCCGATGGTAATGCCTTTTACGCTGGTGATGTCTACCTTGCCGACAGGTGCGGGTTCGGTTTGACGCCGTGGTTCTGGCGTAGGTGTCGGTGTGGGCGTAGGCTTGGTTTCAGGTTTGGTTTCTGGCTTAGTTTCTGGCTTAGTTTCTGGCTTAGTTTCAGGCTTAGTTTCAGATTTGGTCTCAGGCTTGGTTTCTGGTTTAGTTTCTGGTTTGGGTGTTGGGGTTGGCCGAGTAATGGCTGTGCCACCGCACAAATCAGGCAAGGTGATGGTGATGGCGGGAACTTTGTTATTGTCTTCATTGGTTTCAGCCACTTGATTGTCGGGGTCGATTACTAATTGCAGTTTCGATACGCCACTGGGCAAATAAGGCTGGGTGCTGATGTTTTTGCTTTGGCCGCCATTAACTTGTAAGTTATAAGGGCGAGCAGCAACATTGGCATTGAGGTTGTCGGGGAAGTCAGGTTTGCCATTGACCAAACCATAAGGCACGCCGTTGGTATTGTTGGGCGTAATCCGGGTGGCCACCAACCAAGTGGAAAATGGTTTGCTGGTGGCAACCGTGCCCTTGTTGACCACATCATAAGTGACATTGAAAGCGCAGCGGCCGTTGCCCTTGCCAATTGAATCGGCCTGGCTTAAGGTGACGCTTCCACCCCAGGGCACAAACTTGCCACCTGCGCCGCCAATGGCACCGCCGATGGTAATGCCTTTAACGCTGGTTAAATCGCTGCCTTCCGCAGCGTTGGCATGGCTACCAACACTGATCAGAGCGAATGCGCCAATCAAACTGGCTACCAAGGTTTTTACTGTGGTTTTTAAGGTGACTGCGCTTGTATTGTTATTTGCAAACATGATTTTCTCCAGAGTTTATTTTCGACTTGTGTTTGACTTCTTTGGTTTTCATTTACTGCCCGCTTGTATCCTCTTCAGCAAGGATAATGCCAGGTGGCAATATGTTGGTGTTGGTCTGTGGAAATTAAAAATGTGAAAATGTTTTCTCGCTGGATGAGGTGTGGATAATACTGCCTCAAGCTCGAAACTCAGGAGGTGCAGAAATTGTCACCTTGCTTCAGCCATTTTTCGCGCAAAATCTGACAAATTTTGTCAATGGCTTCTTATATGATTTATTGAGTGTGATTGCTATTGTGGCTCTGGTTGTGGTTTTCGTTGTTTTGGGATAATCAGAAACTATTTTTTTGACAGGTGTGAACCTTTATGCATGTTTTTCGCGTATTATCCCATTCCTTATTCAGGCGTTTGCCAAACTTGCATAAAGGATAATCATGAACGCGAAAAATACGACTTCACCTGTTTTGCAACAAAGCCTGGGCGCTTTGCAGCTTTGGGGCATCGCCGTGGGTTTGGTGATCTCGGGCGAATATTTTGGCTGGAGTTATGGCTGGGCGTCGGCGGGCACGCTGGGCTTTACCGTCACCTCCTTGTTTATTGCCGCCATGTATACCTGCTTCATCTTTAGTTTTACCGAACTCACCACCTCGATTCCGCATGCAGGTGGGCCTTTTGCCTATAGTAAGAAAGCCTTTGGCCCGACCGGTGGATTTATTGCCGGGGCCGCGACCTTGATTGAATTTGTGTTTGCCCCGCCTGCTATTTCTTTGGCCATTGGCGCGTATTTAAATGTGCAGTTCCCTGCGATTGACCCGAAACTGGCGGCAGTCGGGGCGTATATCATTTTTATGACGCTCAATATCGTCGGGGTGCAAATTGCTGCTACCTTTGAATTATTCGTCACCATTTTGGCGATTTTTGAATTGCTGGTGTTTATGGGTGTGGTCTCGCCCGGTTTTTCGGTGGCCAATTTTGTGAAAGGGGGCTGGGCGGGTCAAGACAGCTTCAGCATGGCGGCCATTCCCGGCATGTTTGCTGCGATTCCGTTTGCGATCTGGTTCTTTTTGGCCATTGAAGGGGTAGCCATGGCGGCTGAAGAAGCCAAAGACCCGAAACGCTCGATTCCGATTGCCTATATTGCCGGCATTATCACCCTGGTATTGCTGGCGATTGGGGTGATGGTGTTTGCGGGTGGGGCAGGGGATTGGACTAAACTCTCCAATATTAATGACCCTTTGCCGCAAGCCATGAAAGCCATCGTCGGTGCCAACAGCGGTTGGTTGCATATGTTGGTGTGGTTGGGCTTGTTTGGTTTGATCGCTTCATTCCACGGCATTATTTTGGGTTATTCGCGCCAGATTTTTGCCCTCGCGCGCGAAGGCTATTTGCCCGGCTGGCTGGGTGCCATCCACCCACGTTTTCAAACCCCGCACCGGGCGATTCTGGCGGGTGGCGTGATTGGTATCGCCGCCATTTTCAGCGATGAGCTGATTAAAATTGGCGGACTAACCCTGACCGCGAGTATCGTCACCATGTCGGTGTTTGGGGCCATCACCATGTATATCATCAGCATGCTCAGCCTGTTCCAGTTGCGCCGTAGCCATCCGGAGATGGCACGCCCGTTTCGGGCACCGATGTTCCCGTTCTTTCCGGCCTTTGCCTTGCTGGCGGCAATGGTGTGCATGGGCACCATGATTTATTACAATCCATTGATCTTTGGTGTTTTTGCAGGGTTTATGGCTTTGGGCTATGGTTACTTTTTAATGACCAAAAATAATCGTGAGCGTGCCATTGCTCAAGAGGCTGCGCAATAATCCGGGCTAACTCAGCGCTAACTCAGCGCTAAGTCAGCGCTAAGTCAGCGCTAAGTCAGCGCTAAGTCAGGCGAATTTGCGTGAATTTGCTGTGAGTTTGCTGTGAGTTTGCTGTGAGTTTGCGGTGATTTTGCCGTGAGTTTGCTATGTAGTAAGGGGGGCAAGGGGTTTGGAGCCTTTCCCCTAATTCTTTATGTCTTGGCTGTGCTATCTTGTCGGACAGTTAATTTAATTGCTTATGTGCTTTTATCAAGGGGATGGAAATGGATACCGTAATCAAGCAAACACAGATGGCTGGCGATAATGACAGCGCTGTAGCCCACCTGCAGCAAGTTTTTGCCGCACAGCAAAAGGCGTTTCTGACCGACATGGTGCCCACGCGCGCCGTGCGCCATGATCGTTTGCAGCGGCTGTTGCAAATGACAGAAAAATACGGCAAAGAAATTGCCGACACCATTTCCGCCGATTTTGGTAACCGTTCTCCGCATATCACGCGTTTGACCGACACCATGCTGGTGGAAGGGGCCGTGAAACATGCGCAACGTCATTTACGTGGTTGGATGCGCACCAAAAGCGCACCTACCGCGATTTATTTTCAACCCGGCAGCAATAAAATCATGCGCCAGCCTTTGGGCGTGGTGGGTGTGATTGCGCCGTGGAATTACCCCTATCAATTGGCGATGTCGCCTGCAGTCGGTGCGTTGGCGGCGGGTAACCGGGTGATGATTAAACCGTCCGAACTGACGCCGCGTTTTTCGGCTTTGCTGGAAAAAATGGTGGCCGAATTTTTCAAGCCCGAAGAAATGATCGTCATCAATGGTGATGCCCAGGTTGGGCGTGCATTCTCTGAATTACCATTCGACCATTTACTCTTCACCGGTTCCACCCAGGTTGGGCGCATGGTGGCGCAAGCGGCGGCGCGCAATTTAACCCCGGTTACGCTGGAATTGGGCGGCAAATCGCCAGTTATTTTTGATGCCTCGGCCGATATGGCAGAAATGGCCAGCCGGGTCGCGCATGGCAAATTATTGAATGGTGGCCAAACCTGTGTGGCACCGGATTATGTGTTTTTGCCCAAAGACCAGTTGGAGAGTTTCGTCAGCGCGTTTCAGGCGGCGGTGGCCAAAATGTACCCGACGCTGGCCAATAACCCGGATTACACCAGCGTCGTCAGTGAGCGCCACTTCACGCGCTTGGCGGCGCTGCGCGATGATGCCAAGGCGCAAGGGGCGCGCGTGATCGAAATCAATCCGGCGCAAGAAAACCTTGCCCCCGCCGCACGCAAGCTCGCGCCCACGCTGATTGTGGGTGCTACCGAGCAAATGCGCGTGATGCGTGAAGAAATTTTTGGCCCACTGTTGCCCATCCTGACCTACGACAAAATTGACGATGCCATCGCGTATGTGAATGCGCATGATCGGCCTTTAGCACTGTATTTTATGGGCACTGACAGCGCCATGAAGCAAAAAGTATTGAATAACACCATTGCCGGTGGCATGACGGTGAATGATTGCATCTGGCATTTTGGCCAGGAAGACGTGCCGACCGGCGGGGTAGGGCCGTCTGGCATGGGCGCATACCATGGCGAATATGGCTTTTTGGCCTTTAGCAAGCAAAAGCCGATCTTTAATCAACCGCGCTGGAATGGCATGTTTTTGATGCATCCGCCGTATGGTAAAAACTTTGTTCGCATGATGGCGATGTTGAAGCATTTGCTTTGATGGCTTGAACGACGAATGCCATGAGGAAAATGGCGACTGATTGCCAAGCCCTGAACTGCAATCCCCCTGTTGTTAAAAAACATCGCAATTTAAATTTTTACTGTCAAAGTAAAATAATATTTGCATGTTGAAAAATACAGTATTACTCTAGCCATTGCTGCACCCATCTGGTTTTTGGCCGTATGCCCAACTTTTTGGTAATTTGCGCAATGAAAGAGAAAAAACTGCAAAAGACGACGTGGAAAGGAGAGGGCTTTCCCGATTTGCGCAACGTGTTGCCGGAGCAGCGCTTGCCCGCTGCCGAAGTGGTGGCAACGGGTGCCACGGTGGCGGATGCGTTGCAGGTGTTGGCTTACCATCTTGAATTGATTGACTGCACTGAAAGATATTTGACCACGCCAAAAGGTGAGGTTCGCATTGCACGTGACCAATTGCTGCACATCGTAGAAAAGCGTCAGGATGCACGTGAGCGGTATGTAAAATATGCGCTGGCAACCATTGAAAATCCCTTTGAAATCTGGCAGATAGAATATGAAGATGATGCAGGCAATGAAACCCTGCGCTATGCATTTATCGGTGTTTTTGAAGGTAAAACCCAGATGTTGGTGGTGTTTGCCGAAGTCAATGGCAAACTGTTGTGGAATTTTATGCATGGCGATAGCAAAGCACTCAACAAACATCGTCATGGCGAATGCATTTACCGCCGCATATAAAAAGTAAAGGCGAACCGAAGTCCGCCTTTAACTTTGCCTGTTTGGTAACCCTTTCAAGCCAAGGGGAGAGGTCTCACACGATATCAATCCCGGTTAATTGATAGTGTTCCGCCACTGCTTATTGCCAATCCGGGGCAAACAGTTTTGCGCTCATCGGGGCTTATTATAATCATAGTCGCCCAATTTTGCACGAACTGATTGCACCTTTTTAGAAAAAATCTGATGGATGCGAGGGTGAAAATGAATGATGGCGGCTAAAAATTTTTCACAACAAACCGCTACAACGCCGTTTTTGGATTATACTGTACGCTATTTGGTACGTTATAAAGGTAAATTATCATGAGCATCGCTGCCAGTGACATCATTTCGCTTTCCCAGGCCCGCGCCAACTTGTCTGATTTGGCTGACCAAGTCAAGGCCGGGCGGGAAAAAATCATTACCAAAAACGGGGAAAGTTATGTGGCTTTAATCGATGCAGAACGCCTCGATTATTACCACCAGCTCGAAACCGAACGCATCCACTTACTCTTGATCAGTGAAGTCAACCGGGGTTTGGACGATATCGCGGCCGGTCGCACCGAGGATGCGCGCCAAGCCATTGGCGCGTTGCGCCAGCAACACCTGGCCAAACACGCCCGATAGCAGGAGCCGACATGCTTGAATTGTTTGCGTTT
>CAMBDR010000191.1 GCA_945864765.1 Janthinobacterium lividum
GTGGGGGTTGGCGTTGGGATTGGTGTCGGGGTCGGGCTTGGCGTTGGCGTTGGCGTGGTCGTGCTGACAGCCCATGGCCCCCACTGATCGGCGGCGTTTGGCACATTCCCTTGCGTCCACCATTTGGCGGTGTACACCACGCCATTGTAAGTGGCGCATTGGCCTGCGGTAAAAATCGCACTGGCCGTCCATTCCGGGCAATTGGCCACTGGCACGGCCAAGGTTCCGACACGGCTCAATGTCGAACCCTTCTTTTCCACCTTGGCTTTTTCTGCACTGCGCTGTGCGGTATTACTTTGCGCCGGGTCCGATCCGCCACCGCAAGCAGCTAACATGCTGCCCATCAGTGCCAGAACCAAACCATTTACTTGTAGCGTCTTCATATTATTTTCTCCTCAAAGATTCCTTGTTGGTTTATGGACATAACAACTTCCAAATATAATTATTATTTATTGCTTCTTGGCTGTAAGCGAAGACAGGATGAAGGGATTGAAAGTGGTAGTCAAGTGGTTTTGCAAAAAAATAACCAATGCAATACCACTTATAAAATTTCCAATCGGAAAGTAGAATCCACACCTCAATAGATGATCATAAACACAATTCTAATAATAAAATTATTGGCCGTGTCACCTATGTGAAAGTCAAAAATTGATGCTTAAGGTAACATTAATTAGATGCAAACGAGCACTCTCAGAAAAATATAATAAATAACTCTTAACAGACGGCAATCAGACCACTTTTCCAGACATCGGCATCTGGTATTACCCTGGCTTGATGGCGAAATTCCGGTTTCTGCGGCATTTTGGCTGCATTTTCGTTTTTGTCAGCCCCTCCGGCAACGCGTTTCATCGCCAATAACCGCCCTTGGCAAAAGCCGCTGCCAAATTCGGTGATTGAAAATTTCTGACGAGAAAGGAAAACCATTGGTTTGGTCGCCGCTGTAGGGTAAAATACGCACACCGAAAAAATAAGAACACCAATAAGAGAATCAGCCCACACCTTTAAGTCCACACTTTTCAAACGGAGACCTGTAATGCGATTATCCCGCCTGGCCTTGGCGCTCACGCTCACTTTACCAAGCGCACTCAGTGCACTTGCTGCCAACTACCTGCGCTACCCCGCCCTGCGTGGCGATACCCTGATTTTTACCGCAGAAGGCGATTTATGGCGCAGTTCTGCAAAGGGCGGCACGGCCCAACGCTTAACCACCCACCCCGCCGAAGAAAGCCGCAGTGCCATTTCGCCCGATGGCAAGCAAGTGGCCTTTAGCGCGGCCTACGATGGCCCACTGGAAGTGTATGTGATGCCGGTGGACGGTGGCCAGCCGCGCCGCATCAGTTTCGAGGGTTTTCGTGCCTTTGTCGTCGGTTGGACGCCACAAGGCGAAGTGCTGTACAACGCGCAAGCCGGGCGCGGCCCGAATCAACAACAGGTGATCACGGCGGTGCAGCCACAAACCCTGCAACGCCGGGTCTTGCCTCTGGCAGAAGCGACCGAGGCCACGCTCGATGAGCGCGGCCAAACCCTGTTTTTTACCCGCATGGGCTTACCACTGAAAAATGAAAACGCCAAAAAATATCAGGGCGGCATGGCAGCGCATTTGTGGCGTTTTGATTTGAAAAAACAAGCTGAGGCCGAACGCCTGGCCATCACCCACCAGGGTTCGGACAAGCAGCCGATGTGGTGGCAAGGGCGTTTGTATTTTATCAGCGACCGCGACGGCAACGACAATCTGTGGTCGATGCAAGCCGATGGCAGCGATGCGCGCCAACTCACCCGGCACCGGGGCTGGGATGTGCGCAATGCGGCCATCGATCAGGGCCGCATCGTGTATCAATTGGGGGCCGACCTTCATGTATTGGACATCGCCAGCCAGCGCGATCAAACCATCGATATCGATCTGGTGTCAGACTTTGATCAACAACGCCCACGCTTATTAAAAAATCTGCTCAGCTTCATCACTTCGGCCAACCTCGCCCCCAATGGCGAGCGTGTGGCCGTGACCGCACGCGGCAAAGTTGTGCTGGCGGGCCCGGGGCCATTGCGCCGCATTGAAATTAACTTGCCCAAAGCCAGCCGCGCCCGCGCAGCCAAGCTTGGCCCGGATGGAAAATGGGTGTATGCGATTTGCGACGCCACGGGAGAACATGAAATTTGGCGCTTCCCGGCCGATGGCAGCCCCGGCGGCCAGGCACTGACGCATGACGGCCAGACCCAGCGCACGAACCTTTACCCTTCCCCCGATGGCCGCCTGTTGGCCCATACCGATAAACACGGCCAATTATTTATCCTCGATTTGGCCAGCGGCAAAAACGAGAAAATTGATCAAAGCCTGCTCAACGCCGAATATATCGACGTGGTGTGGTCGCCCGATAGCCGACTGTTGGCCATCAGCCGCCCCAATAGCGTGATAGAACGCGGCCAGATAGCGCTGTATGATCTGTTTCAACGCAAAATGCACTGGCTCACCAGCGACAAATACCATTCGGCCCATGTCAGTTTCACCCCGGACGGGCACTGGCTGTACTTTACCTCGGAGCGCCATTTCCAAACCATGAATGGCGAACCCTGGGGTGACCGCCATATGGGGCCACATTTTGAAAAGCGCGGCAAAATTTATGCCTATGGCTTGCAAGCGGCGCGCTTTCCATTTCAAAGTAAAAATGAACTCGATGGCGTGGGTGGCACTGGCACCAAGGCCAGCGGCGTTGAATGGCAAGGCTTAAGCGAGCGTCTGTATGAAGTGCCGCTGGCACCGGGCAACTATACGGCGCTGCAAAACGATGGCAAACGCCTCTATTTTCTGGAGCGCGAAGGCGAAAAAACCCATCTTAAAACCCTGGCCATCGACAATAACGCGGCCACGCCAGAACTGTTTGCGCCGGACGTGCAGCAGTTGGGTATCTCGGCAGATAATAAAAAAGTGTATTTTCAAAAATCAGCACCCAAGGGCGCGGGTGAGATGTTTATCGTTGACAGCGGGGCCAAGGCCGGGCCGGATTTATCCAAAGCGGGCCTGCTACTCAATAGCTGGCAAATGACCGTCCAGCCACGCGAAGAATGGCAACAGATTTTCCATGATGCCTGGCGTATGCATCGCGATTATTTTTTCGACAGTAAAATGCGCGGCGTCGATTGGCTGGCCATGCGCAACAAATACCAGCCGCTGTTGGAGCGGGTGCATGACCGGGCTGAATTAAACGATTTACTTGGCATGATGAGCAGCGAACTGGGCACCCTGCATTCGCAAATCATACCGGGTGATTTACGCAAGGCCGAAGATGGCAGCGTTGCCGCCTTTTTGGGCGCGACCCATGAACGCGCCAGCGATGGTTTTAAGATTAGCCATATCTACCAATCCGATGCCGAACTGCCGAACGAGCGCAGCCCGCTGGCCCAGCCCGGCGTGCAACTACAGGCGGGCGATGTGATTTTGGCAGTCAATGGCCGCCCTTGCCTTGCGGCGAATGATTTATCAGAATTACTGATCAACCAGGTCGGGCAACAGGTTTTACTCAAAATAAGGCATGAGCAACAGCAGCGCAATGTGATTGTGACGCCCGTGAATGCCGAGCGAAATAATGCTTTGCGCTATGGCGATTGGGAATACAGCGCACAAAACCGGGTGGCCCAGCTTGGCCAGGGGCGCATCGGCTATTTACATTTGCGTGCCATGACAGCGCCTGATCTGGCCAATTTTGCGCGTGAGTTTTACGCCCATATCCAGCGCGAAGGCTTGATTATTGATGTGCGGCGCAATAATGGCGGCAGTATCGAGAGTTGGGTTATCGAAAAACTGTTGCGCCGCTCATGGCTGGCATGGCATCTGCGTGATGGCAGCCACTATGAAAATATGCAGCAAACCTTTCGTGGGCATTTGGTGGTGCTGGCGGATGAATTGACCTATTCCGATGGCGAAACCTTTGTGGCGGCGGTGCAAGCCAACAAATTGGGGCCAGTGATAGGCAAGCGCACGGCGGGCGCAGGGGTTTGGTTGACCGATGAAAATGTGTTGATTGACAATGGCCGCGCCAGAGTAGCTGAATGGGCGCAATTTTCCTACCCGGATGCACGATGGCTGATTGAAGGCCATGGCGTGGCACCGGACATTGAAGTGGAAAACATGCCGCACGCCACCTTCCAGGGGCAAGATCAACAACTCGACCGTGCGCTCAAGCTATTGCAAGACAAGCTCAAGGCCGAACCGATTGCCCCACCCAAAGCCGGGGTGATTCGGCCCGTCAATTAGCCCGGATGCGCCGTCTTACCGGGCCGATGCTTTTAGTTCGATTCTTTTAGTTCGATTCTTTTAGTTCGATTCTTTAATCACCCGCCCGGAAGCCGATTGCACCGGGCGCGCATTCATCGGATACAGGCGGCTAAAAAACGCCAGTTGTGCCGGCGTGGCTTGAATTGGCTCCTTCATCACCATCCAGAGTACGCCTTCGCTGCAAGGCGGGGTGGTGAGTGAGCCCATAAAGGTAAAATAATCGCGCCGAATCGGCAGCATATCATTCATATCGATCACGATACTCGGGTTGACCACATCATTTTTTTCCAGTGGCAGATTATTCCAGATGGTTTGAATCAGCGCTTGCGCTTTGCCGCGTTCAATCAGAATCGCCACCACCGCCAGCTTGCCTTCGGCATCTTTATGCACCAAATGCGCCACCATTTCAAAGCTTTTGCCGTTGATGCGCTCTTCGGATGGGCGATGAAAATGAAATTGCAGTAATTCGTATTGTTGATTGAGAATCGTGATGTAGTTGCCACCACTGACATTCACCTGGATGGTATGGCCGTTATCGATCACAGAAAAACCGGCGGGATGGTAATCGAAGCCGATTTGTTCCAGTTCAACCTTCATGCCGTTTTTAATATCGATGGGCGATTGACGAGTACCCAACGCACACTTTGACCAGGCCGAATTAATTTTGCCCCAGTTGGCCGGGCCATGTTCACCTTCGTAAGACCAATGTTCGCTATGTTGCACGGCCATCACGGCGTCTACATGGGCTGGCTTGGCTTTTCTGCGCACAGCATGCGTGGCTTGTTTTGCTTGCTCGGCCTGGCGCGCCTTCAAAGCGGCGAGGCGATCAGCGATGCGTTGTGACAGCTCGGCTTCACCCATTGGCTCTTTCGCCGCTTCCTTGGCGGCAGCCACGGGTGCGGCTTCTTTGAGCATCGGAGCCGATGCCTTGATGGGAGCCTTGGCTGACGCGCTGGCTTTGGCTGCGCTACTGGCTGAGGCTTTCGCGGATGCGGATGCCGATGCATGATCATCAGCCGCAGGCACCTGTGCGCCCCAGGTGATGGCGACGACAAAGGCAAAGAACAGGGTCAAATTTCGCATGGCAGTCCAAACAGAGAAGATGAAGTACTGCGGTTTACGGTCAATCTCCTGCCAAACTTGAGGCCAGGCCGCGCTTATACGTTCGGCTTGCCATTTCCACGTATCAAACGCCACGCCCCGCCCAACAAAACTGGCAAAGTGGCAGCACCGACACCGATGACGACAATCACATTCAAATTGTCTCGAATATAAGGGATATTACCAAAGAAATACCCGGCCGGCACCAAAGCACAAACCCAGAACACGGCCCCGGCGATATTAAAGAATTGAAACTGTACGAAGCCCATTTCTGAGACGCCGGCCACAAACGGTGCGAAAGTGCGCACCACAGGTAAAAAGCGCGATAGCACGATGGTTTTGCCGCCATGCTTTTCAAAAAAGGCGTGGGTTTTATGGAGTGCATCCCGATTGATCCATCGATAGTCGTGGGTGAATACCCGGTGCCCGATGGCTTTACCAATCCAATAATTGGTGGTATTACCCAGCACGGCGGCGGTAATCAGGAGCGGCATCAGTATCCAGATATTCATGCCGCCAGTGACGCAAAAAGCGCCGCCAATGAAGAGCAAGGTATCGCCCGGCAGGAAAAACATCACCACCACCCCGGTTTCAGCAAACACAATGGCAAACAGCAAGGCGTACACATACACCCCGTATTGCTGGATGGCGGTGCCCAGCGTTTTATCAACGTGGACGATCAAATCAAAAAATTGCATGAAATCCATAACACTCCTCGGTTGGGCCGAAATCATACACTACCCGCTGCATTACTGCACGCGCTAACTCGGATTTATTCAAACACCGTGTAGCGCAGTTGTACAATACAGCTCGATTAGCGCCATGCTTGCCACCCTGAAAACAAAGTTCAATGAGGAATTTATGCAAAACATGCAAAAATGGATCACTTATAGCGCCGCAGCGGTCATTTGTGCAACCACCTTGCCGGTCTTGGCCGCCGACCCGCCGCCCAAATCCGGCATGGCCGCCATTTTGGAAAAAGCCCCTGCCAGCGATTGGCGCAAGCTTGATCCGGCCAATACTTTATATATGGATTTGCCGGAAGGCCGGGTGGTGATTGAACTGTCCCCTTTTTTCGCGCCCAACCATGTGGCCAATATTCGAACCCTGGTGCAAGAAAGTTATTTTGACGGCTTGGCCATTTTGCGCTCGCAAGACAATTATGTGGTGCAATGGGGCGACCCGAATGAAAAAGAGCCGAGGTCGCTGGGTAAAGCCAAGGCTGGCTTGAAGGGTGAATTTACGGTGGCGGTCAAAAAAGATTTTCCTTTCACGCCGTTGCCGGATCGCGATGGTTATGCGCCGCAAACCGGCTTTAGCGGTGGTTTCCCTGCGGGTTATGATCCAAAAGCGGGCAAGGCGTGGATGACGCATTGTTATGGCATGGTTGGCGTGGGGCGGGATAATAGCGCCGACAGTGGCGATGGTTCATCGTTATACGTGGTAACCGGCCATGCGCCGCGCCATTTGGACCGCAATATTACCTTGGTGGGGCGTGTGGTGCAGGGCATGCCGCTGCTCTCCACCATCCATCGCGGCGAAGCACCGCTGGGCTTTTTTACTGGCTATGAGCAATATGTGCCGATCAAGCAGGTGCAGTTGGCGGCGGATTTGCCGGAAAAAGAGCGGGTGAATCTGGAAGTGCTGAAAACCGATAGCGCGAGTTTTAAGAAGGCGATTGAGGCCTTGCGCAATCGCAAGAATGATTGGTTTAAGGTGCAGGCGAATTATTTGGAGTTGTGTAATGTGCCATTGATGGTGCGGCCTGCAAAGTAAGGTTGCGGGTTGCATTTTTGGGCGGCGTATCGAACGCCGCCGCTTTGGGTACCCATTCTATTGCAATTGCAAAATTTCTCTGGCTTCGCTTTCAGACATACCACGCTGCATCAGGTTTTTTATTGCATTTTCATTGGCTAATTTGATGCCACGAGCTTCGCCACGTTTTTCACCACGCGCTTCGCCACGTTTTTCACCACGCACTTCGGCTGCATCAATTTCGGTACGCTCGGCCATCAACGCACGTTCGCGCACATCGGCCAAGCGGCGCGCTTCCTTTTCCTTTGACATGACCTTCAATTGTTTCATGGCCTCCATCACTGGCCCATAG
>CAMBDR010000192.1 GCA_945864765.1 Janthinobacterium lividum
AAGAATTGCAGGCGGTCTAAAAAGTGGCTCATAGTAATTCCTTGATTAAATATTGGCTCGGCAAATTAGCATGGCATGTCGGCATTGCGGCGCGCGTAAAACCACCAGGTAATGGCGATGCAACTGACATAGAAGGTGACGAAACACCACAGTGCCGCTTCCGGCCCACCGGTCAGCGCAATCGAGGTGCCATAGCTTTTGGGGATGAAGAATGCGCCAAATGCTGCCACTGCCGAAGTAAAGCCGAGCACCGCAGCGCCTTCTTTGTTGGCATCCACAATCGCCTGGGTCTGGGCGGATGCGCCTTTGCCTTGGGCTGCGCGTTGGCGTTCGGTTAAAAAGATGATGGGGATCATGCGGAAGGTGGAGGCGTTGCCCACACCGGCACCGGCGAAGAGCAGCATAAAGCACCAGAAAAAGCCGGAGAAATCACCGGTGCTGGCGGTCAACGCGCTGGCACCAGCGCTTGCAGCATGGGGCAAGAATTGCATCACACCCAGCACGGCCAGAATCATGACAATAAAAGTCCAGAACGTCACTTTGGCACCGCCCAGTTTATCCGACAACCAACCGCCAGCAACCCGTGCCAGTGCGCCCACCAGAGGCCCCAAAAACGCGTATTGCAAAGGGCTAACCAGCGGAAACTGGGTTTTGATCAACAGCGGGAATCCAGCCGCATAGCCAATAAACGAGCCAAAGGTGCCGACATATAACCAGCACATCAGCCAGTTATGTTTGCGTTTGAAAATAATGGCTTGATCCGCGAACGAAGCTTTGGCCGAAGCCAGATCGTCCATGCCAAACCAGGCCATGACGGTGGTGACCAACACAAATGGCACCCAGATGAAACCGGCGTTTTGCAACCACAATGTGGTGCTGTGGCCCGCTTTGACTGCCGTTTGTGGTTCGCCACCGATGCCGCCAAAAATGCCCATCGTAATGACGAGCGGCACCACAAACTGCACCACCGAAACGCCCAAATTACCCAGGCCAGCATTCATGCCCAGTGCATAACCTTTTTCGGCTTTGGGGAAGAAGAAGCTGATATTGGCCATCGAAGAAGCAAAATTGCCGCCGCCAAAACCGCACAGCAGCGCCAAAATCAACATGGTGGGGTAGCCGGTATTGATATCCTGTACCGCAAAACCGATACCAATGGCGGGGATCAACAGCGATGCGGTGGAAATCGTGGTCCAGGTGCGGCCGCCGAAAATGGGCACCATGAAGGAATAAAAAATGCGTAAGGTAGCGCCCGAGAGGCCGGGCAGGGCGGTGAGCCAAAATAATTGGTTGGTACTGTATTTGAAGCCGATGGCGGGCAGATTCACCACCACCACGCTCCACACCATCCACACCGCAAACGAGAGCAGCAACGAGCTGATCGAAATCCACAGATTGCGGTTGGCGACGGATTTACCATCGTCTTGCCAAAATTGGCTATTTTCTGGTTCCCAGACATTAATCAAATGCTTGTTCATGAATTTCTCCTGTTGGCTCGGGCAGACTGTGCGACTGCTTACTATGCGACTGTTTCATGATAAGGAAAACAGCGCACAAGTACTATTGGCCTGACGGCTTGAGGAGAGAATGCATGCGAACTAGGCGACTAGTTCAAAAGGAGTAGAAGCGTGGGACCAGGCGCGTGGCGGTTTTATGTGGCCAAGGTTTTAAACATTACATACGCATCCACATAGCCATGCACCCGGTGTAAAAATGCCCCCGGCAGGGTGCCGACGATGGCAAAACCGTGTTTTTGCCAGAGCCGCACCGCGACTTCGTTGGTAGACACGACCAGATTAAATTGCATGGCCTTGAATCCCAGCGCCAAGGCCTGCTCTTGCGAGTGCGCGCACATGGCAAAGGCAATGCCTTGGCCGCGCGCCTTTGGTGCCACCACATAGCTGCCGTTGCTGACATGCGAACCAAGACCTGGCTGGTTGGCTTGAATTTTATAGCCGCCAAGGATAGTGCCATCGTCTGTGGTGGCAACATACACGGCGACACCGGGCGTTTCGATCCAGGCTTTGAAAACTTCGGTTTGGCTGCTTTGCGGCGCAAAGGCAAAGGTTTCACCCGCGTCGATGGTGGCTTTGAGAATGGGCCATAATTGCGGCCAGTCTGGGGCTTGGTAGCGGCGGATGGTGAGGGGAGTTGTGGTGGGCATCATGCTCTCTCAGGCGTTGGGGAAAAGGGGTTTCCAGGTCAGTTTTTTCTTGCCATACTTAATATTCCCGCCAGCCCAGAAAATTGGGAGTGTCGCCTTGGGGATCGAATGGGCCAGGATCACGGTCAGTCCCAGCCCATCCATGCCCAGCGCACACAGACGTATTCTCTCCTGTGGCCATGCATCCTTTTGCCATTTTCCTGCATCCACTTGTTGGTTGATATAATCATCCCACAAGGCTGTGCCAATGTCGGTACATATTTGTTTGGCCAGACTTTCTCTTCCATGCCAGACGACGGCTGGGCTGAAAATCCACGGCATTACTTTTTCGCTAAGATGGTGACGAAATTGTTTGAGTGTCATCTCACTGACCGCAGGGTTGGATTCTGGAAGTACGCAAAAGTGTGTGTTTGAGGTGTTATCAGCAATCAGATGGGCGGCGATTTTTTCTCCTTGCTGAGCCAAATAATGCTGAACCACCTTAATGCCGTAGTCTACCGTCACCCCAAAAATAATGGAAAAAGGTTGTTTCAGTCGATCTTTATTGGCAATGGCCTGCGTTTTTGATCTTCGCCCGACTGGACGTTGGCCAAGTAAGCTATCGAGGACCGCAATAATTTCAGTGGCAGAATATAGGCCATCTTCAACCAGGATTACATCATCGTCCTGCCTTTGTTCAATGCATTGAGCTACCTCAGCCAATGAGGCATTCTTGAATTGTTTTTTGAGGAGATTGCCGACAACGCCACCACTTTTGCCGATTTCCTCAGAAAAAAGACCAAATCGCAGGGGCTTGTGATCGGTAAGAGAAACCTTTCTAGCGATCGCATCGGAAAGATTTGCGCCTGTTACGAAACACAAGTTCCTCAGAAGGTATTCGGCTACCCAGGTTTCGCCAATGTCACTAAATTGCTTGATCCAACCCTGAACATCAACCTTGCCGTGAATCCAGCTTTCGACGATGGCTTTGGTTCGTTCCATCCACCCCCAGCCGGTGGCAGCAATGAGTGATTCGACTTTGGATTGATCCAGGAAAGCATTTTTCGTCATTTCCTTTGGCGTGAAGAAAGGGTCTTGTGGTAATTGGGCGAGCAAAATTTGTGGGCCGCGAATCACAAGTACGTGGGTGGTTCGTTCGCGGCTGTCTTGCAATACTATTTGGCTTGCTTCGTCTGTTGTCTGGCGGCGGTTTCTGGCAGTTTGATGGCTGGCATCAAAGGCATGAACAACGATATCGCCTGATTGACGCCAGCCGAATGCTGCATACCGATCAATCTTTTTAAATATAGCGGACTCATCTTCCCGGAGGCAAAAAATAAGGAGCCGAATCATTCACTTGCCTGCCAATGCGTCCAGAACCATTCCGAGGGGTAAATTTAATTCGCGTAATTGTTCATACGACATGCCTTGTACCACATCGATAGCGATTGCCCGTGCTTGCTTCAACTTGGGATGGACTGAATCAGTATTTGTTGAACCCTGAGCCACATTGGGCATGTTTGTTGTCCTTTTTGGGAGTGGCATCGTGTCGGCTCCAGTTAATTCGCGTCGTAATTTGCTTTGTTTTTGAATGTAATTGGCTAGTAAGTCAGTCAGCCACGCAGGAGCGGCTTCATTTGTATCCAGCTTTATCGTGTGCATCAGCCACTGCTCCCAATCACCCAAAACTGTGGCAAATATTGCCGTCTGGATGACGGTTGGCCATGCATAAGCAAGGCTTGGGCCAACATCGGTTGCGATCTTGTGCGCCTCAGTTATGGCAGGCTTTAATTCGGCAGGGCATTGGGCGATATATTGCGGGATCAGCCTTTCAAGTGTAGCGCTGCTGATGCCCGCCAAGGCGGTCGTATTCGGTTTTTCGGGTATGGTCGGATGCAGTGTGGCCCAGCAGCTTGTGTATTGAAGGTTGATAGCAAGCCTTGCTTCAAGTAGTGGGTTGGAATAAAAATCCCAAAGCAGGCTGGTGTTGTCAGTATCGATTTCACACCAATCTGTGTGCATGGTTGTATTGCGATGAACGTAGTAAAGGCTATCGCCTGTTTTAAGCGCAATTCGTCCCAGGTACTTGATGGATTGGGCCACGTAACCGTCGCAAAATGCACGTAGGCCGTCGTGTGCCTTGAGGTCAATGCGGGCATGTTTCTTGAGTGCCATGCCAAGCGCAGCGCCCAAGGTATACCCACCAGGGATGGCACCGGACTCAATTGCGGCTAAAACGGGTTGAGCCAATGCATTTTTGTCTATCAGAGTTTGCATAAAATTACCCACATTAAAAAAGTAAAATCCCCTCAGCCAACTGGCCTTGGGGATTTTTTTGTTCCATGGAAATTGCTGTTCGTTTGAGCGATTTATTGGTTATGCTCGTTTTAGCGAGTTGTAAAATAGAAACAACAGCATTGATTTCACGTGTCGGTACATTAGCAAAAGGCCGGGCCGACAACAATTTCGACCTTCGCAGCAAGAATCCGGGAGAGTTTCCAATCCGCCACTAGTACTTGTCCAGAGATTTCTGCTGTTAATATTTTTAACTGCTGAAGTCCTGACATCCCCACCAGAAAAAGTATCTGGTGTACCCGCGCTAATTATAATTCATAATCACAGACAGGTATAGAAAATGTGATGAAAAACAATGTGCCATCATTGCGGCCAGTCTTGGGCTTGGTAGGGGCGGAGTGTGATCATGGTGGGCTTTGTCATTGGTGTTATTAATATACAACGGTTAAAGGGGTGGATTGGGGCTTTTTATGCAAACTCGTACTTTCGGCCGATTGATGTGACAAATTGCTTCCTGTATCTTGCTTGTTGTGCGTGCAGATAACAGATAACAACGCTGCAGATAACTTGGAATGGTTATCTTAACAATTATTGCGATGTTGATGACTGTTTCTGCAATGCATTTATATGACAAAAAATTGTTCGATAAGCTCACCCAAGCGGCGAGCTTGATACGGGCCCAGCCGACCATCCTGAGGTGGCGGTTAAGGCAGCAAGGGGACACAATCCCCTATTTTATTTCAATTAAGAGAGAGACACTATTATGAGTAACGCATTTCGTTTTGTAGCACGTCCAGCCCTGTTAGCTGTTTTAGTATCCGCCGCATGCAGCGTCATGGCTGCAGAGCTGGTTGATTTGGAAGTTGTTTCCGCCGCTAACAGAGCAGTCAGTGGTGCAACCGCAGCTACCGCACACAGCCTCACTGGCTTGAGCACAAATGAATTGAGAGTGGTGAAAACCCGCACACTTGCTAACGGCAAAGTCATTACCCGTTTCCAGCAATTCCATCAAGATATCCCTGTTTATGGCCAAGCCATTGTCGAGCGTCGTGACAATGCCACTGCGGCACCAACCTTGGTTGGTGGCATGTTGAAAAACATCAGCAATGACCTGCCAAGTATTAAGCCAACTTTGAACGCACAAGCCGCGTTGCAACAAGCCAAAACCCATGCAGGCTCGCAAAAAAGCAGCAATGATCAAGTGAAGCTGTATGTTCAACAAGATGCTAAAGGCGTGGCTTATCCTTTCTACTTGGTGTCGTTCGTGAACGAAAGCGCCAAAGCACCAAGCCGTCCTGCTTTTATGATTCATGCAGTGACGGGTGCCGTGCTTGATAAATGGGAAAGCATTACTCACGTTGATGGTACTGGCCCTGGCGGCAATACCAAAACTGGCCAATATGAATACCAGGTTGGCGGCAAATATGGCCCGCTGAGCGTGACCCAATCCGGCAGCACCTGCGCCTTGGATAGCCCCAATGTGTACACCGTTAACATGAACGGCGGCACCAGCGCCACAGCAACCCACACTTTCACTTGCCCACGTAACACCGTGAAATCGATCAATGGCGGCTTTGCACCAATGAATGATGCGCACGCCTTTGGTATTGCCACATTCAATATGTACCAAAGCTATTTGGGAATTCGCCCAATCAGCCAGAAATTGAAAATGCGTGTGCATTACAACAATGCCTACGAAAACGCATTCTGGGATGGCACACAAATGACGTTTGGCGATGGCGCAAGCACCTTCTATCCATTGGTATCACTGGACGTTGCAGCGCATGAAGTCAGCCACGGCTTTACCGAACAAAATTCCGGCTTGAAGTACCAGGATCAATCCGGCGGTATGAATGAAGCGTTTTCGGATATGTCCGGTGAAGCGGCGGACTACTTTTCCCGTGGCACCAACGACTTCCTGGTTGGCGCAGAAATTTTCAAAGCATCAGGCGCATTGCGTTACATGTATGATCCAGCCAAAGATGGCCGCTCGATCAACCATGCTTCCAAAATGACCAGCACCATGGACCCGCATTACTCCAGCGGTGTGTTTAACCTGGCATTTTACAAACTGGCCACCACTTCCGGCTGGAACACCAAAATGGCATTCCAAGTGATGGCTCATGCCAATGATGTGTACTGGACTGCTACCAGCACCTTCAAAGCGGGTGCCTGCGGCGCAGAAAAATCCGCTGCCGACCTGGGCTATTCGGTCGCGGCTGTGACTGCTGCATTTAACGTCGTCGGCGTTAGCTGTGCTGTTGTAGTACCGCCTACCAAAGTGTTGACCAGCGGCGTTTCAACCAGTGTGACGCTGGCATTGGCCGGTCAACAGATGTACTCGATCGTGGTGCCAAGTGGCAAAACCAGCCTGATCTTCAAAATGTCGGGCGGCACGGGCAATGGTGATTTGTATGCACGCATCACCACCGCACCAACCACCACGTCGTACACCAAAAAAGCAGCCAACTTTTTGGGTACTAACGCCGAAACTATTACCTATTCCAGCCCAGTGGCACCGGGAACCTACTATTTATTGGTGAATGCGGCCAAAGCCGTGAGCGGTGCAACTTTGGTTGCAACATTTAAATAATCACACAATAAATCATGCCTTGAAAAACCCTCCTGCCGCCAAGTCAGGAGGGTTTTTTTTGAGATTAGAGGAGACAAACATGTTCGCAAAAAGATTATTGCCGCTATGTGTGGCTGGTGCCTTGGTGGGTACCTTAATGGGTGGCTTAATGAGTAACGTGGCTTTCGCAGCCGAAACCGCCGTCGCGGGGAATAAAGTATGGATTACGATTGGTGATGAAGGTTACGCGCAATTGCAAAAAATGCTGCCTGGTACGCTTGCCGCGCAAAGCTCAGTACGCAGCAATGGCAATAAAAGAGTGGGTTTGGCCACGCAGGAAAAAATTCATTTGGTTCAAGTTGACGAGAGCCAATTAATGAATTTGTCTGCCAGATTGCATAGTGAATTACACCGTTGTGGCGGCTTTGTATTTCACTCAA
>CAMBDR010000193.1 GCA_945864765.1 Janthinobacterium lividum
CGAGCCAGATTATCTTCCGCCTGCACATCAAGGTAAGCGACCGGGTAGCCTTGACTTTGATGCCGGTGCAGCGCTGCTTTCATCAGCTCGCTTTTTCCGGTACGCCGTATTCCGGTCAGTAATACACTGTCTCCAGATTGCCATTGCGCCAATATTCGGATGATTTCCTTTTCTCGAAAACGGAAATTGGGATTACTCAGGCGTGGATCGGTCGTGATTGATGGTGACATGACTTTCAATTCATATGAGTTCGAAGTCATATGAGTTTAGACTCATACATTGAGTTAGTCAAGAGTTGGAATTGGGAAAACAGAAATTTGCAACCACCACGCACTTGCCTCATCGCAAGCATTGGTCAACAACCGTGTGCCCTGCCTGCATAAAAATCTGCAAGCAGGGCAATTGGGAGGGGCTATGTATGGCTTACTATAAGTGAGCGTATAACTGCCTGTCCCCACCGGATTGAGTACCCGATAGCGATAATAACCCGCCGCCCCGGTGAAGCTGAGGCTTTCGCTGGAGGTGGTGCCTTCGCTCTTGGCCACTTGCAGCCATTTTGCACCGTCCCATTGATCCAGGTATATGTCAAAATCGGCACCGCCCGGCCCCGTCAGGCAAGCGCTTTGCACGCCGCTGACGGTGGTTTGGTAATACGAGCCGCCCGGCTGGATCTGGGTCTGGTTAACCGCCCCGGCAAAACTGCCGTTGATTGCCGTACCCGCACAAGCGCTGCCAGCGCCCACGGTGACGGTGGCACTGCTGGCATGGGTTGCCCCCGAATTATCGGTCACGCTCAAGCTCACGGTATAGGTGCCCGCCTTGGCATAGGTATGCACCGGGTTTTGCAGGGTGCTGTTGGTCGCGTCGCCAAAGTTCCAGGCGCGTGACACGATGCTGCCGTCCGCGTCGGTGCTTTGGTCGGTAAACGTGGCCGCCAATTGTGACGTGACATGGGCAAATTTGGAAACCGGTGCCTGGTTCACGGTAGCGCCCTGCAAGGCCACCTTCCATGCGCCCCGGCCATAGGTTGCTGCCACCATCACATGCGGTTGCGCGTTAATTTCCAGATCCTGCACCACCACACCCAACGGCAAGCCGGTGGAAAACGGCACGAAATTATCGCCGCCGTCGGCACTTTCATAGACGCCAATATCGGTACCCACAAACACGCGCTGGCTATTTACCGGATCAATCGCCACGGTATTGGCCGGCACATTGGGCAAACCAGCGCCCACACCCTGCCAGGTGGTGCCGCCGGAGGTGGAGCGATACAAACGGCTACCGCCAAAATTGCCGCGCGTTACCAGCACGCGCTGGTTGTTGAGCGGATCGATCGCAATGTCACTGACGCGCCCACCGGGATAATTGCCGGTCACGTCAGTCAAAGCACCGCCCGAGGTGGCGGCATTGGCGCTGTAGAAGATTTTACCGCCGCTGGTGCCGGCAAATACGATATAACCACTGGCCACCTGTTTGGGCGTGAGCACCGTGCCCGCACTGCCCATGGTGCCAGTGAGCGCAGTCCAGGAGAACGAGCTGGCCGAGCTGGTGCCGAAATACACTTTGTCGGACGCAACCCATACCTTGCTGCCGGCGGTTGCCATCGGCGTAACCCAGGGGAAGTTGCTGGAAGAGGTCAGGCCTGTGGTGGTCAAGCCGCTATAGGAGCCGCCCGCGCCGCCCGTGGTGGAGCGGACAATGCTGGGGAAACCGCCATTGGGGTAGCTGGTTTGCAACACCGTATTGGGCGTGCTGGCATCAATCGCGTTCATAAACCCGTCGCCGCTGGCATAGGTCAGGCCCCATACCTTGCTGGTGGTGCGCCCGAGCGAAGAATTGTCTTGCGCGCCGCCAAACATGCGGTCGGCACTGCTGAAATCGACGGCAATGTCATAAAACTGGGTCACGTTCAAATTGCTGTTCATGTTGACGAAACTGGCACCACTGTCATCACTACGCCAGATGCCGCCATCACTGCCGACCCAAAACCGGCCCGGATTATTTTTTGACCAAACCAGTACATGGGTATCCTGATGCACTTGCTGGGTCGTGCCCCAGCCCTTGGTCAGGTAGCTCAAGCTGGTGCCGCCGTTGCTGGAGAGGGCAAAGCGGATCGAACCCACCAGCACTTTATTGGCATCGGTGGGGTGAACCGCAATGGCCTGGTTATAGGTGCATTGGCCTTCGCAGGCAGCGGTATTGACGCTGCTCCAACTGCTGCCGCCGTTGCTGCTTTTGTAGAGCGCGGTGCCCATCAGCACATATAAAATCTGGTTGTTGCTGGCCGACATGGCCATGCGCATCCGGCCTGTTCCCACCGTCATGCCGATGCTGGAATTGACCCAGGTTGCGCCGCCATCGGTCGATTTGAACAAGCCGACCCCGGCCGAGGTGGCATACACGGTGTTGGTGCCGGGCACGAACACGATATCTTCCACTTTGCCCGTCAAAACCTTGCTCCAGGTGGTGCCGCCATCGGCACTGCGATACAAGCCGCCATTGGCCAATGTGCCATTCGCATCGCAGGCCCCCAAACCGCCGGCCAGCACCACATTCCCGTTCAGGCCGGAGACGGCAATGCCATTGACAATGGACAGTGGCATGGCACCCGCACCGGAGCCGTTTTTGGCTTGCCAGGTCTGGCCCGCATCGGCGCTCATGAAGACGCCCTGGCCAAAATAGCCCGCACAGCCACCGCCGTTTTTGTCACCCGTGCCCACCCATACCTGGTTGGCATCGTTCGGGGCCAAGGTGATTGCCCCGATGGGCATGGTGCCGACCTGATCAAAAATCGGCGTCCAGTTCAAACCCGCATCGGTGGTTTTCCAGACGCCGCCAGCGGCGCTGCCAAAATACACGGTGTTATCGTCTTGCGGGTGCGGCACAATGGCGTTGTTGCGGCCAGAGACCCGGCCCATGCTCCAGCCCGACATGTTCATCGCGGAAGGGCCCATTTCGACCCAGGTTTCGCCATTGGCCAGTGCCAGCGGGCGCACGGTTTTGGCGCGTGCTTCCAGACTGCGCACCGACTCATGGCGATGGCTGCGCGCATTCGCTTCGCCAATCAGGCCACGGCTTTCGGCAAACCATTTTTGGCGCTGCACGATACGCCAGCCTTCGTTGGATTTATTGTCAGCGGCAACCGTGGGTGCCGGCGGTTTGGCACTGGGCACCGTACTGGGCACCGTACTGGGCACCGTACTGGGCACGGTATTGCCGGGTGCGGCGTTATTGGTTTGCGCCATGAGGCCGGATGCAGGCAAAAAAGACAGGGCAATTGCGCTGGCCAGGGTGGCGCGGGCAAAGCTCCGCCATACCCGTTGTGGGGTGATTGGTTGTTGCATGTTATCTCCAGTGGGGGCACTGCTTAAGCGGGATGAAGTGGACTTAAGCGTGCTTTGTTATAAAGTTATAGTATGAATCGTGACTGCGGACGTATTAAACCATGACATTGAGAGGAACAATGGGGGTAGGCCAAACAAAAAGATTAATGTTTCCATCCGCTCTATTTTGCCAAATAAACCATGTTATTTCATGCGAAAAATTGGAAATAGTTTGGTTTACCGGATGGCATTAACTTTGGCATTAATTTTGGCATTAATTTTGGCATAAACGGGCCACCCGGCCCGGCTCACAGCCTGCCCAAAATGCGATCCATCACCCAACTGGTGTGGGCCGCCGTCAACCCGGTGGAGGGATGTTGCGCTTCCCCGCTCAAGTGCCGCCGCATGTTTTCAACGTGAAACAGTTGGATGTTTTCAGGATGGGCAATCATCAACTGCTGGCTTTGGCCTGCTGCATGTAGCGTCACGGGGGCATTCTCAAATACGGAAAATTCAATTTTACCCAGGCTACCAAACAAGGTGACGCTATCTTCAGTTTGAGCGCAGCCAAAATTCCAACTGCCCGAACCGGTCACGCCATTTTCATGCAGCCAGCAAGCGGCAAGGAGCGGCGGTAGTAGGCCACAAACAAAGGGATATTTTTGCTGCGAAACGCCTGTTCAATTTCTACGCATTCCTGATAGTTGGGTGCCATTGGTTTTTCGATGCAGCAAGGTTTGCCCGCCTTGGCCACCTTCAGCGCGTATTCATGATGGCTGTCCGGCGGGGTGGCAATGTAGATGGCATCGATTTCGGGGTCATTGATCAGGGCATCGGCATTGCCATAAAAACGCGGCACCTGGTGGCGGCGCGCGTAGTCTTCGGCCAGGGCTGCATCGCGCCGCATCACCGCATGCAGGGCAAAACCGGGGACTTTTTGATAAGCTGGCCCGCTTTTGATTTCGGTGACATTGCCGCAGCCGATAATGCCCCATTTGATGAGTGCTTGCTTCATTTCACATATCTTCCCCAAAAATCAATATCACGCTGGCTCACCCCATGCTGCGCAAATACCGCCTGCCATTGCGCGCAACACACGCGCATCTGCTCCAACACTTGCTCGGCCTGCCCCGGCAACAACATGAAACGCGCCGCCTCGGAGCGTACATTTTCCAGCGATGGCTCATAACCCAATTTGCCAATGCGCAATGAATGATAGCCAATCCCCTGCCGTTGCGGCTGAATATCAAACACGGGCGACAAACACCAGCGCCCCCGGTGCCACAAAAACGCGTGATTTTTGGCATGATCATCGGTGTTTTCCAGCAGCACATTCAACACCATACGGCGAAACAGTTGATGGCAATCCTGCACGGGCTGCTTTGATACCTGCCGGATCAGATCGGCCAAATCGCCATAGGCCATATCCGCTTCGGCAATGCCTTGCGCAATCAGCATGGTGCGCGCACTGGCATAATGCACGCGCATACCACCTTCACGGTCAAAGCGTTTGACCATCAGCACCCGCTTTTTACCAATTTGCAGCAATTCCGACTCCGGCACATCCAAACCGCACAGCGCCGCCAGACGCAGGCTGGCATGCTCGACGGCACACACATCGCAATCGTCTTCCAGACTGGGGAATTTGGCCAGCCAGGCCGCATCACGATGCCACAGCACCGCCTTGGGGTGCGCGCCGCCCGCACTGGAACCGGGTTTGAGCCAATGACAAAGGCGCTCATCCATCGGCAGCGCGTTTTGCAAGGCATCTGCCGCCTGCAATAAGTCGGACAAGTTGGCGGCATAAAAACGCTGTTCCGGAGGCGGTTGATATTGGCTGGCCGAGCGCGAAAAAGCCAGCGCGCCAATTCGCTCATCGCCCGCCAGTTCAAGATAATCCAGCACCGAGCGGCGCTGCGGATTAAACACTTTATTGATGATATTTTTACCCCAGCGATCCGGCCCGGCATCTTCAAACACCGGGTGCAATTCCAGCCCGGCGGGCGCTTCGATGATGCCTTGGCGCAAAGGCATATCCGGTGCCAGCGCAAAGGCAGCGGGGTGCGCCAGCCAACTGGCGTGGTAGGAAAACACGCAGCGACGGCCCTGCAACAGCGCCAGCTCGCCACACCGCACCGGGACGCTTGCCGCTTCAGGGTAAATCCACACGGTCAAAACATTCTCCATCTACGCCCCCGTTTTGCTTTTTTTAATGGTACGCAATTCGCGCAGCAAAGCCATTTCATCCGCTTCCGGATTGGCTATTTCCCCCAGATACTGCACCCGCCCCAGCAACCACAGCGCGGTGGCATAGGCCGCCATCGACACGCTCGGGTCGCCCGCTTCCAGCCGCCGCAAGGTGGGGATGGAAACTTGCAAGCGCGCAGCCCAATCCGCCAGCGATTCACGGCGGCGTTTGCGCGCAATGTGAATGTGCTGCCCCATTTGCTGCAAATTGCGCTCAACCGCCTGCGGCAGCATGATTTTGACGTTGGAGTTTTTAGCCATGAATATATAATTGCTGATTTTGCTTATTTTTGCAAGTATATATTCATATTTCTACTGAGGGAAGATGTTCAGCGCGAATAACAAGCACGGCTGAGCAAATTTTTGCACCGCGTGCCAGGCAAACTCAACTATACTCTGACAAAGTAAGAAAAATGCCAATTTTTATCAGGAGCCAACCATGCGCAACTTACGACCCTTATTTTGCCGATCAACCTTGAGCCTTGTGCTGCTGGCCAGCCTCACCGCACAAGCACAAGCGCAGCCATTTGTGCGGATCGGCTGGTTGGCTGGTTGCTGGGGTAGCGAGAAAGGTGAAACCGGGTCGGGTGAACAGTGGTTGCCGCACGCTGGCGGCACCATGTTTGGCATTGGCCGCACCGTCAAAGGCGGCAAAACGGTGGAATATGAATTTCTGCAACTGCGCGCCAACGAACAGGGCAAACTACTATATACCGCCCTGCCATCGAACCAAAAACAAACGACGTTTACCGAGAAAAGCTTTGCCAATAACGAAATCGTGTTTGAAAACCTGCAACACGATTTTCCGCACCGGATTATTTATCGCCTGGAAAGCCCGCAAAAGCTCATAGCCAGAATCGAAGGCCTGCGCAATGGCCAACCACGCGGGATTGATTTTCCGTTGCAGCGGGTGGCTTGCGGGAATGAGAGCAAATAAAGTGTGCGCACCGCTTTTATACTGGTTTGCTCCAGTAGCGCGCTACCGCGCTGCTTCTCGGACGGATATTTGCCCAACCAGGAATTCAATCCCTGCCAATCGTCAGCGCAGTGGGCCGCAACACTGATTAGCATTGCCAGCATCAACACCATGGTTTTCAACATTTGCGCCTCATTTATGAATTTTATGCAGCGCAACCATAGGATGAATCGCATCATCTTTAAGGCAGCTTTCACAAACCACGATATTTTTTGAATAGCCAGGGCCAGTACCGTACGAAACCGGGATGCTATACCCTTGGTCGCCCGTCCCTCGTAAATATTTACTAAAGATATATGGCGACGAAATAGTGACCGATTTCCCGGATTCAAATGTTCTGCTCCATGGCAATTTGTTTGAGGCCAAATTATGCTACGCTGTTCCGGCGCAAGCTGTTTATTGGCCCCCAGGCTTAAGCGCGCTTACGCCGCGCCATGAAGGCCAGCAAACCCAATCCGCCCAACATCATGGCATAGGTCGAAGGTTCGGGTACGGGCGCGGCTTGGAACACCACGTTGTCCAAACCGATCACCGCATTATTGCTCAAGCTACCATTGGCCGCCCCCAGAAAGGTGATTTGTGCCGTATTGCTGTTGGCAACCCAGTTTAGCGACTTGCGCTCCCAATCCATAATCCCGCCTTGATAAATATTCGTGAACAGTGTTTGCGGCGCGCCATTAATACTCACGGCCAGGGTGGCGGTTTGGAAGCCCTGTGACCCGGTGGCTCGATGGCGGCATCACCCACGGCACGCTGACGATGGATTCGCTTGTCTGGGGCGGATTAGCGTAAAATGGCGTTTTTTTCTCTCCTGCATCCAAAATGATGAAACGTCCCGCTGCCCCTGCCTTCCTGGCGACCTGCCTTACTTTACTGGCCTGCACCT
>CAMBDR010000194.1 GCA_945864765.1 Janthinobacterium lividum
CACCTTACGTGACCATACCGAACTGGCGGGCGATGTATTCGATCCGCAGCAACAGCGCGGCGCAATCGAAGCCTCGCTCGCTTGCTCGCAACTGGCATGGGTGCGGCGCGATGGCCACCTGGTCGCGTATGCGATGCTCAAACCGCAAAACGCAGGTTGCTGGTTCGTTTCCGGCTTCAATACCCATCCGGCGCACCGCACCAGCGCGGTGTTTCGTGAACTATTTTCGCAACTTAAAGGGCTGGCGCAACAGCACGGCATCACGGTGCTGCAAAGCCATGTCTACAAGACTAATCGCCTGTCAATGGCATTTCATACACGGCTTGGTTTCAGGGTGACAAAAGAAAACGCTAAAGCAGTTGAATTTACCGCTACATTGGCGCAGTTGCCCAAGTTTTTGTCATCGTAGCGCACACTTTTTTTCGGCACAAGGCCCCTGTTTCCTGTAGGATAGCATCAGCGTGTGACCTTCATGGCAGGAAATCTATGATCCAGATGTTTGCCCATAGTGATGAAGTAGCCAGTTTGCAAGCCTTGCTGCCGCAAACCAGTGGCGTTGAATCTGCACGGATATTGCTGGCCTTGGCGTGGTATTTACGGCAACAGGATTTCGCGTGCGCCAAACAATTCATCAAACAACTGGAACCCCTCATTCCCGACCTGCCAGACCCGCGTGAGCAACAACTGATGCGTTTGCGCATCGAATTAATCGAAGCCGAATCAGTTTGCCTGAATGGCCAACCCGACCTGGCCGAAACCATGGCGCAACAAATTTTATACATGGCCAAGCAGCAGCAAGACTGGCTGCTCGCCGCCGACGCGCACTGGCTATTGGGTTCCATCGCAGCCGATGTCGCGCAAGCACCCGGCCGTACCCGGCAGCGCCAGCTTGGCCAACAATCTGCGCTCGATGGCGGCGACAGTGCGCGCGCCCGTATTGCTGAATTATCGCAGGCATTTTATGACGTGGTGAGCGACCCGCAAAGCTCGCGTTGGGATGCCTGGAAAGATGTCGATACCTTGCAATTACCACCGCTCACAGGCGCGTGGGTGAGTAATTTGCAAGGCTTGATCGCGGCCCAACATGGCTATTCCGGGCATTATTGGGTGCGCTGCTTTGATCTGGCCATGCAAACCGGACAAAAGCGGCTGGCGATTCTGACGGCCAATAATATTGCCGATGTGCTCAACGAACTCAATGACTACGAAAGCGCGCTGGAATGGAATATGCGTAGCCTGGAACTGGCACGCCCCACCGCCTGGATCGGCATGACGGGCATGACCCTGTTGCAAACTGGCCAAACCATGCGCCATTTGGGGCGGCTGGATGCGGCCGAGGATTTGTTTTCCGAAGCCATACAAATGCTGGCACCCTTGCCCCAGTTGCGTACCCATTCGATCGCCATGCTGTATATGGGCGAGTTGGCCTTAATTCAGGGCAAACCCGCCATCGCGCTGACCTATTTTGAGCGCAGCCAGACCAATAGCCAACATTTATCCCAGGCCGATTTTCAACTGGTGCTCTGGAGCGGTCAAGCTACCGCCTTGCTGCGCACCGGGCAGCCACAGGCAGCGCTGGTGCTGGTACATCGGGCCTGGGATTCGGTACGCGGCATGGATGACCCGAAACAGGCGCTCGAAGTGCTCAAAGTATTGGCGGAAGTGTATGCGCACACCGAATTTGGCGAACCAATAGAGCCCAATGCCTATGTCTATGCAGGCCTTCCCGAGCGCAACCCAAAGGGCTTGCCACCAGCCCTGATCTATTTGCAAATGGCACTCGAATTGGCCGGACAAATTGCAGGCTATATCATTGATGGCACGCTGTATGATGCGTTGGCCGAACAATATGGCCGCCTCGGACAATTTCAACAAGCGTATGAAATGGCGCGCCAGGGCGGCATTGCGCGCGAAAAAACCCATACCGCGCAAGCAACCCAAAGCGCCATCGCGGCCCAGGTGCGCTATCAAACCGAACGCGCTCAAATCGAAGGCGAGCGCGAGCGCCAATTGGCACTGGAAAAAGCGCAACATCTGGCCGCATTGCAACAAACCCGCACTACCCTGGAACATCTGGAAAGCATCGGCCAGGAAATGACGGCGCAACTGGATTTGGATGCTTTATACCGGATTTTGGATAATCATTTGCATCAATTGCTGGATATCCATGTGTTTGCCGTGTATTTGCTCGACAGCGCCGGGCAAAATTTGGTGCGCGCGTTTTGTGTCGAAAAAGGCGTTTTATTACCCGCGCGGCGGCTGTCTTTGAATGACCCGCAGGCTGATTCGGTCGCTTGTTTTGTACAGCGCCGGGCCGTGCTGCGGGATCGGGCACCCGATGCTTCGGGTTCCAACCATGTTTCCGGCACCTTGAATACCTTGAGCGCATTGTATGTGCCGCTGGCGGTGGGCAAACGGGTTTTGGGGGTGATGAGTGTACAGTCTTTGCAACGCCATGCTTTTGGCGAGCGGGAACAATTGATCTTTCATACCTTGTGCGCTTACGCCGCCATTGCCTTTGATAATGCCCACGCCTATCAACAATTATTACTGGCCCAAATCGAATTGGCCGAGCAAGAGAAATTGGCGGCCCTGGGCGGTTTGGTGGCGGGGGTGGCACATGAAATGAATACGCCGCTGGGTAATTGCCTGATGATTGCCAGCAGCTTGAATCAACAAGCCCATCGACTTGATGCCACACTGTACAAAGGCGCTTTGGCACGCTCTGACCTGAACCAATTTTTGCACGATAGCCAACTTGAAATTGAGATTTTGACGCGGGGCCTCGATGTGGCCAGCACCTTGATTTCAAGTTTTCAACAAGTGGCGGTGGATCGCTCGCGCGAGAAGCGCCAATGCTTTGATCTGCATGATTTGTGTTGCCGGGTCGAACAGGCATTGCAGGCCCGGTTGCAAGCGGCAGGTATTGGCCTAAAGCTGGATTTGCCCGGCCATTGGTGCTTTGACAGTTACCCCGATGCCCTGGCCCAGGTGTTGACGCAATTGATTGAAAATGCCATGCAACATGCGTTTTCTGGTGCGTTGGCAGGTGCGTTTGCTGGCGCATTGGTGGATGGCATGCCAGAGCGTGGTTCAGTACCGCAGGTTTGCCTGCAAGTGCGGCCACTGGATGCCGGGTGGGTGCGCTTACAGGTGCAAGACAACGGCATTGGCATCGCGCCGCAGCAGCAAAAGCAAGTGTTTGAGCCGTTTTTTACCAGCCAGCAACGCCAGGGGCGCTGTGGTTTGGGTTTGAGCGTGTGCCACAATATTGTCAGCGCCGTGTTGGGTGGCCATATTGGGGTGATGAGTGTGGCAGAGGGCGCATGTTTTTACCTCGATTTACCCTTGGTCGTGAGCGATGTCAGCGCCCAATGAACGCCTGGAGAGGACACCATGCAATTGTTTGTACTCAATGATGAAGTGACGCAACTGGAGCTTGCCCTTGGCAAGCTGGCCGGTAGCGCGCGCTGGCAATTGCTGTTGCCGCTGGCCTGGCATTTGCGCGAGCGCGATACCCGCCGCGCCCTCTATTTGGCCGATGAAATTGAAAATGGACTCAGCTTTGCTGAACTGAGCCAGCCAGAGCACGCCGCTATTTTGGCGCGCCTTTGCTTGTTACGTGGCGAAGCGGCTTTTTATCATGGCAGCTTACCGGCTGCGCAAACCTGCGCCGAACAGGCGCTTGCTTTGAGCCGACAGGCGGGCGATGTCGTCTGTGAATTCGATGTCGGCTTTTTGCTGGCCAATGTGTTGCTCGCTCAAGGGCGCTCACCAGCCTATCGCGAGCAATTGCAGCAACTCCTGGCCAAACTACGGAAGGTTGGCGATACCAACCGTACCCTGTATTGCGAATGCCTGTTAGCGATTGATGAATCCTTTGTCGATGTGAAACAGGCCTTGGCCCATTGGGGCACCTTCCTTGCCGTGGATCACAAGCGCGCGCATCCTGGCTTGCTGGTGTATATCCACTATTTTTGGGCGTTGGCACACAGTATGGAAAACCACTGGGGGGAGTCGATCCGTTGCTGGATTGCCGCGCATGAAGTCGCGTTGGCCAGTGGTCAGACACGCTATGGCATTCTGGCGCTGACCAATGCGGGGGCCACCTTTAATTTTTTTAATGAGCATTATGCGGCACTGGAATGGATGGAACGTGGTTTGGCGTTGGCCCGTACCACGCAATGGGAACCAAGCATCGCGCTGGCCTTGTCGCAAGTGGGGGAAACCTTGCGCTTGCAAGGCCAGTTGGGCCGCGCACAAGAAGCCTTGCAGCAGGCGCGCGAGCTGTATAACGGTTTGACCTGGTTACGCCATTCACGCAATGCCATTTTAAATCTGGCGTATATCGCAGAACTGGCGTTCGACCAACAGCAAAATGCGCAGGCACTCGGGTATTTTAAACAATTGCAACAACATGCCGACCGCATCGGTCATGCCGATTTTCAATTTCAGGCGCGCTGCGGGCAAGCAAAGTGTTTGTTGGAAATGGAACAAGCCGGGGCCGCGCTGGCCATGGCGCAGGATGCGCAGTACTGGGCGCAGGATATGCACGACGCTAACCGGGAAATCGAGATCCTCAAGGTGTTGGCAAAAATCCACAGCCGATATACGTTGCCCACACCCATGCTGCCCACACCCTCGGCCTGCGTGGTCGCCAGTGCCACCTTGCATTATTTGCTGACCGCGCTCACGCTGGCGCAAAGCTTGCCGGACTACCAGATCGGCAGCGCATTGCCGGAAGCGCTTGCAAGCGAATATGCGCGTCTGGGGGAGTTTGAAAACGCTTGGCAGATTACCCGGCAAGCCAATCTGGCGCGTGACCAAAACCATAGCCTGGACGGCACCAATCGCGCCATTGCCATGCGTATTGCGCAACAAACCGCGCATGCCCGTTTAGCCAGTGAGCACCATCGGCAAATGGCGGCAACCGCGGCGCAGCGGGCCGAGGTATTGCAGCAAAACAGCGCCATCTTGCAGCACCTGAGTGAAATTGGCATGGAAATTACCGCTCAACTGGATTTGCAACAGATATTGCAAGGCTTGAGCCACCATATTCATCGCTTGATGTCGGTAGACAGTCTGTTGATTTTTTTGCTCAAGGAAGAGTCATCAGGCGGGCAATTGCATTTGGCCTTTGGCCTCGAATTTGGCAACCCCTTCATGATGGAACCTTTGATGGCCGACGACCCGAGCGCCGATTCGGTACGTTGCTGGCAAGAGCGTCGTGTGATCGTGCGCGATTATGATCATATGCCGCAAAGCTGGAATCAAATTGATGGTACGGCAGCAGTACGCTCGGGTTTGTTTGCGCCCATGATATTGGCTGATCGGGTGCTGGGTGTGATGAGTATTCAATCGAACCAGGCGCACGCTTATGATGAGCAGCAACAATTAATTTTCCGCACCCTGTGTGTGTATGGGGCCATTGCCATCGATAATGCGCGCACCTATCGCCAGGTGCAAGATGCGCAAACCCAAATCGTGCAGCAAAAAAAGCTCGCCGCGCTGGCGCATCTGGTCACCGGGGTGGCGCAACAATTGCGCGGCCCGCTGGGGTTTTGCGTACAACAGTCGCAGCAACTGCAAAACCTGCATCAGGCATTTTTGCAGCGCTGGCAGGCACCATCGGCTCAAGCACTGGCGCGGTGCGAATTGGCGGAATTTTTACAGGCCTTGCAAGCCATGTCTGGCGAAATCAATCAGGGCTTACATGCCTGCGCCAATTTGGTGCGCAGCTTTAAACAAATTGCAGTGGATCAGCGCAGTGTCGAAATCCGGCGCTTTAATTTACACCAAATTTGTAGCGAGGTACTCGATTTGATGCAGCCAAAAATCATCACTGGCTTACATCAGGTAGAACTGGATATCCGTGCCGATATCCAGTTGCTGGGGTATCCTGCACCCTTGGCACAAGTGATCGAAAATCTGATCCACAATGCGCTGCTACATGGCTTTGAGCAGCGCCAAGGCGGTCGGCTGCAACTGCAAGCGAGCCTCGCCGTGGGCGAAACCGGGGTGGAGCGGGTGCAATTGATTGTGCAAGATAATGGCAAAGGCATTGCACAAAGTAAATTGCCTGGTCTTTTTTCACCGTTTTTAAGCACCCATTTGGCCCAGGCACGCTATGGCTTGGGCTTGTTTGTCAGCTATAACCTGATCACCGCTTTGTTGCAGGGACAGATACAGATTGAGAGTGAAGTCGGGCAAGGCACGCGCGTGGTGCTTGATTTGCCATTACGGGTGGCGGCAAATTGAATGCTTTTTACCTGATCAATCCTTTTTCGGGTAGGATTGACACATTGCCTTGCTGCTACGGGCGCAGAATTTGCTTGGTTGATGTAATGGGTAGGGTGGAATGCGGGAGCGCAAAAAGATGGATTTGTTTGCCCAAAATGATGAAGTGGCTCGCCTGGAAGCTGCCTTGTTCATTCTAAAGGGAGAAGAAAGGCTGGCTTGTCTGTTGTCTCTGGCGTGGTATTTACGTCAGAGTGATGCTGCACGTGCCTTGGTTTTGATTGATGACATCGGGGCTTTGTTGCCAAATGTTGCGCCAGCCTTGCGCCAGGTGCAAGCCATACAGGCCCGCATTGCCTTAATCCAAAGTGAAATAAAATGGTTGCAAACCAATATAGACAGTGCCTGGCAGTTGGCCGAGGGCGCTTTACGTGATTTTACCGAACTGGCCGATTGGCTCGGTGTGACGGATGCGCATTTGCTGCTGGGGTGGATTGCGGTGGAACGCGGCATGGTTGAGGCAGGCCAGCAACACCGGAGTGCGGCAGCGTTGGCGGCAGGCAAGATCGGTGATCAAACCAGGGGCGATGTGGCCGATGCGGCATTTGCTTTTTCGGCGGCTTTGGTTGATGTGGATGCAGCCTGGCAACAATGGCAACCACGATTTAGTACCGAACTGGCCGATATGGACCCGGTTGCGGTGGTATGGGTGTTTAATTTTTTGGGCGTGGTGGCGGTTTTAAAAAGTGAATTTGGTCGTGCCGCTGCCTGGTGGATGCATGCCTGGGACGCAGCGATCTTGACCGGGCAAATCCGGCGTGCGGTAACGGTGGCCTGTATTATTGGGGACACCTATAATAGTTTAAACGACCCGCAAGGCGCACTGGAATGGATGCAACGTGGTTTGGAACTGGCGCGGCAAATGAATTGGCCCGGTTGTTTGGGTTTGTGCCTGGCCCAAACGGGTGAAACCCTGCGCCGTTTAGGCCACTTGAGCGTAGCGCAAGAGATGCTGCAAGCATCCCTGAGCAAATTGGAACCGATCGCCAGGTCGCGTTCGTATGCCATCGCGCTGGCGTATTTGGCGCAAATAAAGCTCGATCAGGGCGAGTTTCAGGCTGGCTTGCAAGTGTATCAGCAATTGCAGCATTGCTCCGGGG
>CAMBDR010000195.1 GCA_945864765.1 Janthinobacterium lividum
ATGGCGCGGCAAATCGACAAGCCCAAACCCGTGCCCCCCTTGGCCCGGCTGCGCGCCTGATCTACCCGATACAGCCGTTCAAACAACTTTTCATAGGCATCATCGGGCACGCCGGGGGCGCTATCTTCCAAAGCCAACACCGCATTACCGCCCTGCCGGCTGAGCACCAACACCATTTTGCCACCACTATCGGTATAGCGCAGACTGTTTTCCAGCAAATTGGTGAACACCTGACTCAGGCGATCTGCATCCCCCATCATCATGACAGGCTGTTTGGGCAAATCTGCCGCCATTTTTAAACCCGCCGCTTCAATTTTCGGCTGAAAGCGATTTAACAGGTTTTGCAATAATTCGACCAAATCGAAGCTTTGCCAATGGTAATGCAAATCACCGGCATCGGCCATGGTTAATTGGTGGATATCGTTGACCATGGTATTGAGATGCAACACTTCGCCATGCAGTGATTCCAATGCCGCCTTATCGGTCTTACGAATGCCATCTTGCATGGCTTCAATTTCACCCCGGATCACGGTGAGCGGGGTGCGCAATTCATGGGCGATATCGGCCAGCAGCTTGCGCCGTTTTTGCTCACTATCGGCCAAGGCTTGCGCCATTTCATTCACGTGTTGCGCCAATTCGGCCAATTCATCGCGGTTGATGATGGGGGCACGCGCATCAAATTGGCCCTGTGCCAAACGCTGGGTCACGCTGCGTAAGGCCGCCACCGGGCGCAATAAATGACGCGCCAGGCCCAGTGCCAGTAAAATCGAGAAAATACACAGGCCTGCAGCCAGCCACAAAATCAACTCGATTTGAGCGCGAATAAAGCTGGCACCTTCGACCCCGTCTTTGGGAATCGCTTTAATGGGCATCAGACTGAGCGTGCCAACGATATGCCCGCCAACGATCAGAGGCCGTTCAATGCCCTTGGGTAAATCGGGTGGGCCGATCAGGCGGTGGCCAAATTCATCGGTAATGGCAAGCCGTGCGCCAAAACCCATGGGGTCGCTTGGACGGGGTGGGCCAGCTTCGGCTGGTGGTGGCTCTCTTCCATCGGGCGGCGGCGCTCTTCTATCAGGCGGTGGCTCTCTTCTATCGGGCGGTGGCGCTCTGCCATCAGGCGGTGGCCGATTTTCTTCGGGTGGAGGACGGTTTTCTTCGGGTGGAGGGCGATTTTCTTCGGCTGGCGGTGGCCTGTCCTGGGCTGGCCGCCGTGCCTCAAGCGCATTCAGATTACCACGTGGCCCACGCCGCCGCCCCCCCAGCGAATCTTCCCCCACGATGCTCAAACTGGGCTTTAACTGCGCCAGAATGTCGCGCAATGCCCTTGGATTGCGGCGCAGCCAGTCAAAATTGCCCTGCGCACGGTAACGCTGCTCAAGCGCGGTGCCCAGTTGGTCAAGGTCTTGCGCCTGCAACTGATTCAAATACTCAATAAAACCACGCTGTAGATTCCGACTACTCACCCAGGCCATGGTGCCCACGCATAGCATGACGATGGCGATAATGGCCAGCGCAATCTTTTTGGCGATGGTCAAACGCAACCAGCCGCCCTTAAAAAGAGTAGCCGTGCCAGTCGATGGCGCATCGTTTGCAACAGGAGTTTTCATAAAGTGAATATACCCAAAAGGTGGAGCCTAAGTGATTGTACTAGGCAATCTTGGATAAATTATGGAGAAAAACCGGGGTGGGAGAAAACAGGGCCAAGAAAAAACAATGGCAATACCGAAGTATTGCCACCATCTACAGCAATTTAATTAAGGCAATTAAATTGCGGATACATTCACCGCGCTAGGGCCTTTCTGGCCATCTGCAACGGTATAGGATACTTTTTGGCCTTCAGCCAGGGTCTTGAAACCAGTCGATACGATTGCCGAGAAATGCACAAACAAATCCTTCGAACCATCTTCAGGGGTAATAAAACCAAAGCCTTTGGATTCATTGAACCATTTCACAATACCATTTGCCATTACAAACTCCGTTATTAAATTAGATAAATCAGTTAAATCAGATGAACGCATCACCTGCTTGCTACAATCAAAAGGGTCATGCATTATCACACCATTCCTCTTTGCAAGCAGTGGCAACAACGCCGTTTCGCAAAATACCGTTGCACTTTCCCCAAATTACAACAGACCCAATCCATACCCGCAATCTGCCCAAAGGTCATACGCCAGTCATACTTAAACAATAAGATTATGTCACTGTAATCTTCGCAAGATCAGAGAGCAGAATGCTGCATGCGAGCGGCACTACCGGGGCTGGCGGTCGGGAAACATACCAGCACCACTTCTTTGGCAAAAAAACCACATTTCCAGGCGATCCTCGCCACACTTTTATTGCAGCGCACCATTTTGCAGTATGATGCGGCTATGCCACGGATTCTGAAATAGCAATCCCTGCTTTTCCATTCTTTTTACCCGG
Organism: Janthinobacterium lividum; assembly: GCA_945864765.1. GTDB lineage: Bacteria > Pseudomonadota > Gammaproteobacteria > Burkholderiales > Burkholderiaceae_D > CAMBDR01. The sequence continues at coordinate 2,425 of CAMBDR010000195.1, forward strand.
GAGAAATCCATGTTCAACACACCAGAAAAAATTACTGCTGTCAGCAAGCATTCATACCAGGCACAAATGACTCTTTTACACCAAGTGGGTGAAAAAATATTGGAAGGCGGGCATAAGCTGCTCAGCTTACATGTCCAAACCAGTAAAAAGCTGTTGGAAGATGGCAAAGCATCCGCCAACCAGTGGCTGCATTCGAAAAGCCCGCTCGAATTTTGGAGCCAGCGCTCCCAGCAGTTTCGCCCGACCATCGATCATATTTTGCAATACGAAACCCGGTTTGCAAAGATTCTTACCGAAACCCAAAGCGAATTATTAAACTGTTCGCTTAAAGAAACCATTACGCTGCAAGATGGCTTGGCCCATCTGAATGCGCATGCCGAAGTCGAGTCAAAAAATACAGTAAAAGCCGCCGCCAAGCCATCGGCTGTCAGCAAGCCCACCGCAGCCAAACCCGCCATCAAAGCAACACATGGCCTCACTGCCGTTCCTGCCAACCCTCAGGTAACGAAACCACAGGCAGAACCTCAATTAGCACCTCAATTAGCACCTCAAACAGTACCTCAAGCAGCACACCAGGCAGCACTGCCTGAAATTCATGCCGCCCCAGCCGTAGAATCGGCAGTGCCGCACATTGACGAGCAGGCACCAACCAGCATCGAACCACCACAAGCAAATTAATCTCTCCGTCACACCGGGCAGCAAGCCAATTGCTGCCTCACCGCAACAAATTTTTGACGAAATAGCCCGCCTCCCGTTACAATCCCTCTGCAAGCACGCCCCGCACCATTACCATCTGCCCCAAACAAGGTTTCCTCATGACATTATTCCGGCTCTTGACGGATTTTATTCGCCAACACCGCTTCGCCTATGGAACTTCGGCACTCTTGCTGATCAGCATTGCAGGCTTGACGGTGTCGATTCCCAAAATCGTCGGTCAACTCACCGATGATTTGGTACAACATCGGCTCACTGGCGCGCTACTGCTACCCAAGCTGGGTTTATTACTGCTATGCGGCGCTCTGATCTATTTATTTCGCGCCACCTGGCGCCTGGTGTTATTTTCGGCATCGTATCAACTGGGCATACAATTGCGCGCCAAACTGTACGCCCAACTGTGTTTGCAAGGCCCGGATTTTTACCATCAACGGCGCACGGGTGACTTGATGGCGCTGGCCACCAATGATATCGATGCCGTCGAAATGGCGGCGGGCGAAGCGTTTTTGGCCGGATTTGACGGCACCTTAACCTTGCTGACCGTCTTATTGACCCTGTTTTTTTTCGTCGATAGCCGCCTGGCACTGGTTGCCCTGATCCCCTTCCCGTTTATGGCGTTTGCGTTTTGGCGCATTTCCAACCATATCCACCATGCCGCCGCCCAGGCGCTCGGGTATTTCGGCCAGTTGAATGATCATGTCCAACAATCGCTGGCCGGCATTCGCACCTTACGTTCGCTCGGGCTGGAACAACGCAGCGCCCAGGAATTTTCTCGCATTGCCGGGCAAACGGCGCAGGCCAGTTTTCAAGCGCAGCGCTGGGAAGCGGCCTACGAACCAGCGGTTGGCTTGACGCTGGCGGTATCGAGCGTACTGACCATGGCGCTGGGCAGTTATCTGGTATGGCAAGCACAATTGAGTATTGGCACGCTCACCAGTTTTGGCATGTATTTGGGGCAATTGATTTGGCCCATGTTTGCGGCAGGTTGGGTGTTATCGCTGATCGAACGCGCCAAAGCCGCCTGGTTACGCCTGCAACCCGTGCTGGAAGCGGCCGAGACCATTCAAAACGATGGGCAACTGAGCGCCCTGCAAGCGGGGCCGCTGGCCTTGCAGACGCTCTCGTTTCGCTATCCGGGCCAAAGCCAAAACGCCTTGTCCGATATCAGTTTGCAGTTGGCACCAGGGCAAACCCTGGGCATTGTTGGCCCCACCGGTTGCGGCAAATCGACGCTGTTACGCCTGTTATTGCGCCAATATGCGCCCGATAGTGGCCAAATGAGTTGGAACCACGCGCCCCTGGCGGACTATCAATTGGCTTGCTTGCGTGCAGCCATTGCCTGGGTGCCGCAAGAATCATTTTTATTTTCTGCCTCGATAGGCGAAAACATTGCTCTGGCCAAACCCGATGCCAGCCAGGCCGAAATCGAAGAGGTAGCACGTCTGGCCGCGATTGATGATGATATCAAGCGCTTCCCCGAGGGCTACGCCACCCTGGTGGGCGAGCGCGGCATTACGCTCTCGGGTGGGCAGCGCCAGCGCATCGCCATTGCGCGCGCCTTGCTGGCACACAGCCAATTATTATTGCTCGACGATGCGCTGTCCGCCGTTGATACCGGCACTGAAACAGCGATCTTGCAACATCTGTCAGACTTACGCCAACAACAGCAAACCCGCTCGGTGATTATTGCCAGCCACCGTTTAAGTGCCGTGGCCGAGTCCGACCATATTATTGTGTTGCACGACGGTCGCATCAGCGCACAAGGCAGCCATGCGCAATTATTGGCGCAAGCGGGTTGGTATGCGAGCCAATGGCGTTATCAACAATTGGAGGCAAGTCTGGATGCGCTTTAAGCAAGATTGGCAACAATCCCCCCTCTGGCAAGCCCTGTCCTTGCTACTCAGTGCGGCACGGCCTGAGCGCCGCCACTTTATTCTGGGCGTGATTTGGCTCAGTATCGCCGCCTTGTTTGAAATTTCCGCACCCTGGATGGCGGCACGCCTGATCGACGGTTATTTGATACCGCACCGTGCCGACATCACACAAATCATCTTGCTGCTGTGTGCGGCCCTGGCGGCAGGCAGTATTGCCACCTGGCTGCGCTACCGCCAACTGGTGCGCCTGGCTGGCTTGGCGATGCGTTCGGTACAGCGATTGCGCGAACGGGTATTTGCCCATGTGCTGGGTTTGCCGATGGCGTTTTTCGATCAGGCCATTACCGGGCAATTGGTCAGCCGGGTCACCAATGATACCGAAGCGGTGAAGGCGCTGTATGTGCAAGTGTTGTTTGTGATTCTCGATAGCGGCATTGTGCTGCTTGGCACCTTGGTGGCGATGGCCTGGCTGGATTGGCGTTTGATGTTGATTGTGGTGCTCTTGATTCCCGCAGTATTCATGATTGTTTGGCTATACCAGCGCATGAGCGCGCCTGCGGTGATGCGTGCGCGCCAGTTTCGCAGCGATATCAATGCGCAAATTGCCGAGTCGATTGGCGGCATGGCATTATTACAGGCACACAATGCCAGCGGGCGCTATAAACAACGCTTTGCTGACACCAACCGCGCCTTGTATAAGGCGCGCAGGGGGGAAATTCGCGCCAACGCCTGGCTATTGCGCCCGGCGCTGGACTTTTTTCATATCGTGCTACTTGCCTGCGTGATTTTCAGCTTTAGTCTGCGCCCGGTGCAAGGCTTGCAAATCGGCGTGCTGTATGCCTTTATTGCCTATATTTCGCGCGTGGTCGAACCTTTGATTCAAATCACCATGCAATTTAGTCAGTTTCAACAATCGGTGATTGCCAGTGCGCGCGTGAATGCGCTGTTACAACAACCGCAAGCCAAGAGCACGGAAAGCAGCGCCAAAAGTGCATCCAACCAGGGGATTTTGGCCGGGGCAATTCATTTGCAGCAGATTCAATTTGCCTATAAACCGGACCAGCCGATTATTCAAAACCTGAGCCTGACTATTCCCGGCGGCGCGTTTTTTGGCATTGTCGGCCATACTGGTAGCGGCAAATCGACTTTGCTGAGCTTGTTGCTACGCTTTTACACCGCGCAAAGCGGCAAAATTTTGATTGATGAACAAGATTTGGCAACGATAGCCAATCCCGACTTTCGCGCGCTGGTGGCGCTGGTGCCGCAAGACCCGTTCTTGCTGGCCGACAGCGTGCATGAAAATATCGACATGGGGCGCGGTTTAAGTCAGGCCGCGATTGAAGCGGCGGCGCGCGCTGCGAAAATTCATGATTTTGTTTTGACGCTGGAACAAGGCTATCAAACCAATTTGGGCGAAAGTGGCAGCCGCCTTTCGAGCGGGCAAAAGCAATTGATCGCGATTGCGCGGGCCTTGGCCGGGCAGCCGAAAATCCTGTTTCTGGATGAAGCCACGGCCCATATTGACAGTGAAACCGAGCAAGTGGTGCAACTGGCGCTCAATGAACTACGCGGCAAGGTGACGCTGGTGGCGATTGCGCATCGCCTGTCAACCATACGCGATGCTGATCAAATCATCGTGCTCAATCACGGCCAGATTGCCGAGTCTGGCGGGCATGAGCAATTGATGCAAATTGACAATGGCATTTATCAGCGGCTGTATTTATTGCAGCAGCTTACTGGCCAAGTCAGCCAGGTCAGCCAGATCAGCCAGGCTAGCGGGACTGACCAGGCTTAAAGCTGACGTTGCAACCACTGCAGCGCGCCGCCCAGACTACGAAAATCCGCCAGCGAACGGCAGGGCAACTGCGGGTGGCGTGCCTGCATCATGCGCGCCAAGGCAGAACCTGGCCCCAATTCCAGCACGGCATCCAGATTCGATTGCGCCAGTGCATCCATGCAAGCCGCCCAGCGCACGGGTTGGCTAAGCTGTTGCGCCAGACTGATGCACGCCTGGCTGGTTTGGCTGATGCGTTGCCCGTCGATACCTGCCAACACCGGGCAGATTGGCGCTTGCCAGTGGGCCGCTTGCAGGTGCTGCAGCCACGGCTGTTGCGCGCCCTGCATCAGGGGCGTGTGCGAAGCCACTTGCAGCGCCAGCATTTGCGCCCGTGCACCCAAGGCTGTGGCGGCTTGGGCAAAAGCCAGCAAATCAGTGCGCCAACCGCCCAGCACCACACTGGCGGCACCGTTATCGATGGCCAGATGCGCGCCATATTGGGCCAGTAGTGTGGGCAAACTGGCGGCCGACAAACCGGTCAGCGCCAGCATGGCTTGGCTGTCGGCGGTGG
>CAMBDR010000196.1 GCA_945864765.1 Janthinobacterium lividum
GTCAAGCGACTTGGCAGCGGCGTTCATGCGGTAAATCGTCATCGTCGGGGCATCGAGCAAGCCGCCCACGTACAGGTAGAGCGACTTGAATACGATCTCGGCATCCAGGTTGGCGGTAATCTCGCGCCCCATGTCGCCCAACTGGCGCAGGGTTTCTACTGACAATACCAGATCGGCGTTGGCGGTGTTTAATGCTTCGTTTGATTCATTGAGGTCTTCAATGGCTTCGTTGAGTTCATGGTTGGCTTCGATCAGCTCTTCCTGCTTTTCGCGCAATTGGACTGTACGTTCATCCACCAGTTGTTCCAGCACACGCTGGCGCTGGCGCAGGTAGCGGGTGCGTGTTTGCACCAATACCACGTAGAGGCTGGTCATCAACAGCAACAATGCCAGCGCAAACCACCAGGTTTGCCACCATGCTGGCAAAACCCGAATCGGGATATTTAACTCATGCCCGCTCCACTCACCCAGGCGATTGCTGCCGCGCACTTGCAACGTGTACAGGCCCGGCCACAAATTGCCATAAGCGGCGCTGCGGTGGTCGGCATCGGTGTTGATCCAATCTTGGTCATAGCCTTCCAGCCGGTATTGGTAGCGGTTTTGCTTTGGATCTGAATAGTCCAGTGCGGCAAATTCAATGGCAAAATTGCGCTGGGTAGGCAGCAGAGTCAGGCTGGCGGTCTTGCCTGTCCCGGTTGGTGGTGACGGGTTTGCCAAGGGAGTGGCCAACACACCGGGTGCCACTGCCTCGCCATTGATCTTTAGCGCAGTCACGACCAGCGGTGGGGCATAGTCATAGGCTTTGAAGCGTGCCGGATCAATTATGGCCACACCTTGCGTGCCACCGAAGAGCAGCAAACCGTCACGGGTTTGGCCATAGGAGCCTATCCAGGTTCTGCCCAAAGCCATGCCGTCAAGCCAGGTTATGCTTTGCTTGGCCCCGCCATCTGCGGCGCGACCATGCGTGGCCGGGACAGCTTGCTCAATCACGCCTTGATCCGTCCAGATACGGCCTTGCCTGTCTTCCATTAAGCTTCCGCCAATGTCTTTGCCGGGTTGACCAAGCAGGGCGCTAACATGCTCGAACCGGGCCAGCTTGGCCGCAAGGCTTTTCAATCGTTCCAGGCCCTTATCTGTCGCAACCCACAGCCTGTTTTGGCTGTCTATTAGCAGGCCTTTAATAATGTTGGAAACCAGTCCGTCCGGGTGCGCCGGTTCTGCGGGGATGTGAATCAGGTCACGGCCTTGTGGTTCATGCAACCACAAACCGTTACTTGTACCTATCCAGAGCCGGCCTTGCCGGTCTTCGGCTAGCGCATAAACAGGGTTTTCCATCGCCTTGCCCTGTTCGTCCGTCAGCACCTCGAAGCGGCCGGGCGGCGCGCTTGGGTCATCCTTCCGGGCAGGCTGTAGTGGCGGTGTAGCCGGGTGCCAACGTGCCACCCCACGATTGGTTCCGGCCCACAAGCTACCGTCTCTGCCAGCGAGCAAATTGGTCACTTGCTTGGCGGGCAAACCCGGCACCGCCACCCAAGCGGTGCTGCCGGGCAATTGCCGCACCACACCGGCTAGTTGCGTACCCGCCCAGATTGACCCGTCGCTGGTTTGGGCCAGCGAATAGATGGTTTTATCCGGCAGGCCACCTGCCTGGCCCTCGTCTTGTCGCTGCTCTGCCCTATAACCGCCAGTCAGGCCACGCTGCCTATCAAAAATATCCATCCCGTTGCCTTTGCTGCCAAAGGCTAAGCGGCCATCGGCCAGTTCCAGCACACTCCTTACATCGGGGTGGCTCAAGCCGTTTGGCCGTTTTGCGCTGTGCCTGAGCATGCGCAGCATGGTGTTGTTGGCGTTCATGCGTTGCAAACCTGCTCCCCAGGTGCCTACCCACAACCAGCCAGCCCGATCCAGTAGCAGGGGTTTCAGGGTGTCGAACGCGAGGCTGCTAGTCAACTGCGGGTCATGGCGCAATGTTTGTAGCACATGGCCGTCGCTGGCCGCAACGATGGTGATACCGCCACCAGAACTTGCCAGCCAAATTTGGTCGGTTTTTACTTGTGCGATGCCCGCAACCGAAGGATGGCCCAGTTGCGCCAATGGTAGCCAGTGTGGCTGCTGCGGTACGTTGGGTGACGCAGCGGTGGCAGGTAGCGAGGCTAACTGCGTGCCGCTCAACCAGGCAGCACCATGTTCGCGGGTGCCGAGCCACAGTTTGCCGTCTTGCGCCTGGAACAGGGTTACCACATTCCTGCCTGTCACGACTGTTTCAAAGCGTTTGCCATCCGGGGCGAGCCGTTGCAAGCCGCTTCTGGAGCCAACCCACAGGCGGCCTGCCTTGTCCAGCAACAGGCTGCCCACCTTGTCGTCCAGCAGGCTGTGCGGGTCAGCACCGTGCCTGAAATGCGTAAAGCGTTGACTGCCAGGTGACAGGTGATCCAGCCCTTGAGCGGTGCCAATCCACATTCCGCCCAATCCGTCATTGGCCAAGGCCCAAATTCTGCCGCCAGAGAGGCTGTCCGGCACTTTCTCATCATGCTTAAAATGCGCAAAGTGCTCGCTGGTGGGGTCAAATATCGATATGCCGGCGCTAAAGGTGCCAACCCAAATTCGTCCGTCTTTTGCAACGGCTAAGGTATTGACATAGTCCCCCGCGAGTGACAACGGGTCGCTGGCATTGTGAACAAACTTGCGGAAACGGTAGCCGTCGTAACGCACGAGGCCATTTGTCGTGCCAATCCAGATCAGGCCGCGTGCATCCTGCGCCAATGCGGTGATGGCTTGGTTGTCAATGCTTGCCGCATCACGCAGGGTTTCAAATTCCGGTTCGGTGAAGGGGAAGTCTTGCACAGACAGTGAAGGGCTGGCTGCCGAAGGCCGGGCAACATCGGCTGCCATTAATGCCAACGGCAGCCCAAAGCCCAGCCATAAAACCAGCCATTGCAATACTTTTAGGTTTGTTTTCATGATTTATCCTTCTTCTTTTTGTAGTGTTCCATGCTTTTTTAATCGTATTTCTACACAGGTGCCTTCACCCACGGTACTGGTGATTTTAATCTGCCCCTTCAACCTTTGCGTCACATGGTTGTACGCCACATGCAGGCCCAGCCCCACATGCCCGTACATGCCGCTTTTGGTGGTGAAGAATGGGTCGAACACCTTGGGCAAGTCTTCTGGCGCGATGCCGTGGCCGTCGTCGCTGATGGTGATCGCAACGAAATCGCCGCCGTCATCGGCTGCGCCAGCTTGCGCGCTGATGCGCAAGGTGCCGGTGCGGTCGTCGGTGAAGGCGTGGTTGAGTACATTGACCAGAATCCGGCTCAAGGTTTCGGTCAGCGCATCCGGCACCACTTGTAGCGCCAAACCGGCAGGCGCGACGATCTCCAGCTTATTGCCGTTTTGCACCAATTGGGTGTGTACCAGGGTGGCCACTTCGGGCAAATAGTCTACCAGTTCAATCTCGGCCACGCGGTCACTGTCGGCATTGATTGAAATGGTTTTGAACAGGGCAATCAGTTCGGCGGCGCGGGTGGCGGTTTTTAGGGCCAGGGTGGTGTATTCCATGCCTTCGGAGGTAGAGGAATCGAGTACCGCTTGGCTTAAGCGACCACTGGCAACGGCATCTTGCAGGGTTTGCCATGCGCCTTCCACGCCGGATATGGCCATCAGCGTGGTGCCCAGCGGGGTGTTGATTTCATGCGCAATGCCCGCCACCAGGCCACCCAGCGACGCCATTTTTTCTTGCTGCACCAATTGGCCTTGCGCTTGCCGTAGCGCAGCCATGGCAGATGCATTGGCCAAGGCAATGGCTCCATAGGCGGTGAGCGTGCGAAAGATCAGGCGTTCGCGCTCGCCGTAGGCGTTTTGCTTGTCAGACTGGATCGACATGGCACCCAGTACTTTGTCATCCACAATTAACGGGGCAAACAGGGCGGTGAGCATTTGGCGCGTGCCGGGGATATGGGTTGAGTCGTCCTGCGGGTTGAAGTGCAGTAATAATTCCTGGCGCTCGCGTACTGCCTTTGCCGCATTCGAGGTGGAAGAATTGAGCGCAATATTGCGCATTGGCATGGCCTGATCATCATCGCGCCCGAACACCGCATCGAGTGTCCTGGCGGCAGCGTTCATGCGGTAAATCGTCATCGTCGGGGCATCGAGCAAGCCGCCCACGTACAGGTAGAGCGACTTGAATACGATCTCGGCATCCAGGTTGGCGGTAATCTCGCGCCCAATGGCACCCAACTGGCGCAGGGTTTCCACTGACAATTCCAGGTCGGCGTTGGCTTCGTTTAATGCTTCATTGGATTCATTGAGTGCCGTGTTTGATTCATTCAATGCTGCAACGGCTTCGTTCAGTGCCACATTGGATTGGTTCAGCTCGTGATTGGCATCGATCAACTCTTCCTGCTTCTGGCGCAATTGGCCAGTGCGTTCATCCACCAAATGTGCTAGTTCCCGCTGGCGCAGGCGCAGGTAGCGGGTACGCACCTGTAGCAGCGCAGCAAACAAACTCCCCATCAGCAGCAACAACACCAGAGCGAACCACCAGGTTTGCCACCATGCCGGTAAAACCCGGATCGGAATACTCAGCTCATGCACACTCCAGGCACCCAGCCGATTGCTGCCGCGCACTTGCAGCGTGTACAAGCCCGGCCACAAATTGCCGTAGGCGGCACTGCGGTGGTCGGAATCGGTGTTGATCCAGTCTTTGTCGTAACCCTGTAGCTGATATTGATAGCGGTTTTTCTTTGGTTCAGAATAGTCGAGGGCAGCAAATTCGATGGAAAAATTGCGCTGCTCGTGTTTAAGGGTCAGGCTGGCGCTACTATCTGGCATGGCTTGTGGTGACGGGTTTGCCAGCGGTTTTATCAAGCTCTGCGGTGCCATCGCTTCGCCATTGATTTTTAGCTCCGTGATGACCAGCGGCGGGGCATAATCATACGCCTTAAAACGCGCCGGGTCGATCACCGCCACACCTTTCGTGCCGCCATAGAGTAGCAAGCCGTCATGGGTTTTGGCATAGGAGCCAATCCAGGTTAAGCCAATATCCATGCCGTCGGCAGCGCTGAGGCGACTCATGCGGAGGGCCGCCCCGCGGAGGGCCGCCCCGCGGAGGGCCGCCCCGCGGATGGCCGCCCCACGCATGGTTATAGGATCAATCACCCCTTCTTCCGTCCAGATGCGGCCCTTTCGGTCTTCCAGCAAGTTGCCACCCAAGGCTTTGCCAGGCCGCCCAAGCAGGGCGCTGACATGTTCGAACCGCCCCAGTTTGCCTTCCAGGCTTGTCAAGCGCTCCAGTCCCTTGTCGGTGCTAACCCACAGGCTGCCACGGCTGTCTACCAGCAGGCCGTCAATGAAGTCGGAAACCAGTCCGTCCAGGCGCTTGGTTTCGGCGGGGATACGGATAAGGCCCTTATGCCCCGGTTCATGCAACCACAAGCCGTTGCTTGTCCCCATCCAAATGCGGCCCTGCCGGTCTTCGGCCAGAGTCATGACATTGGCTTGCATCGCCTTGCCGCCTTCGTTCGTCAATACCTCAAAGCGCGGGGCTGGCTCGGTCTGGCTTGTAGGCTGTGGTGCCTGCCAGCGTGCCACACCGAAAGCGGTTCCTGCCCACACACTGCCGTCACGGCTGACGAGCAACTTGTTTACCTTCTTGTCGGGCAAACCCGGCACTGCCGCCCAGGTGCTGCTGCCAGTGCGCTGGCGCACCACCCCGGCTTGCTCTGTGCCCACCCAGACTGAGCCATCGCTGGTTTGGGCTATCGAATAAATGGTCCCATCCGGCAAGGTGCCTCCCTGACCCGCTCGCCATGCACCGATCAGGCCCCGTTGCCGATCAAAAATATCGATTCCATTGCCATTACTGCCAATGAGCAATCGACCATCGGCCAATTCCAGCATACTCATCACATCGGGGTGACTCAATCCGTTTGGTCGTTTCGGGCTATGCCGCAATACCCGCAGCATGGTGTTGTTGGCATTGGTGCGTTGCAAGCCCGCACCCCAGGTGCCCACCCATAGCCAACCGGCCCGATCCAGCAGCAAGGGTCTCATCGTATCGAATGCCAAGCTACCCGTAACCATGGGGTCATGGCGCAGGGTTTGCAGTACCTGGCCGTCGTTGGCGGCAACCACAATGATGCCACCGCCATAGGTTGCCAGCCAGATTTGGTCTGGCTGCACTTGTGCAATGCCGACAACCCAAGGGTTGCTCAGTTGTGGCAAGGCAAGCCAGTTTACCTGCTGTGGCGTGCCGTCCAGCGAGGCGTCGCCCAACGGAGTGCCGTCCAACCAGGCTGCACCGTGTTCGGTGGTGCCCAACCACAGTTTGCCATCCTGTGCCTGAAACAGGGTTTGCACATTCTTGCCTGCCACCACGGTTTCAAAGCGTTTGCCGTCCTTTGTAAGCCGTTGCAAGCCGTTACGGCTGCCCACCCACAGGCGACCCGCCTTGTCCAGCAACAGGCTGCGCACCTGATCGTCCATCAAACTGTGCGGGTCAAGGCTATGTTTGAAGTGGTCAAAGCGCTCGCTGCCGCACTCGCTGCTGCGCTTGCAGGCACTTGCCAGATGATCCAACCCCTGATCGGTTGCAATCCACATGCCACCCTGGCCGTCACCGACCAAGGCCCCAATTCTGCCACCAGAGAGGCTGTGCTTGACTTTTTCATCATGCCGGAAATGTTCAAAGCGCTCGGTGGCCGGGTCAAACACCGAGATGCCGTCGCTAACGGTGCCAACCCAAATTCGTCCGTCTTTTGCAACGGCTAAGGTATTGACATAATCCGCCGCGAGTGACAACGGGTCGCTGGCCTTGTGAGCAAACTTGCGGAAACGGTAGCCGTCGTAACGTACCAGGCCAGTTGTCGTACCGATCCAGATCAGGCCGCGGGCATCCTGCGCCAATGCGGTGATGGCTTGGTTGTCGATGCTTTCCGCATCACGCAGGGTTTCAAATTCTGGTTCGGTGGAGGGGAAGTATTGCACAGGCAGTGAAGGGCTAGCCGCAGCAGGCCTGGCAACATCGGCGGCCATTAATGCCAGCGGCAGGCCAAAGGCCAGCCATAAAACCAGCCATTGCAGCACTTTCAGGTTTGTTTGCATGATTTTATCCTTCTTCATTTTGTAGTGCGGCATGTTTCTTTAATCGTATTTCTACGCAGGTGCCTTCACCCACGGTACTGGTGATTTTAATCTGCCCCTTCAGCCTTTGCGTCACATGGTTGTACGCCACATGCAGCCCCAGCCCCACATGCCCGTGCATGCCGCTTTTGGTGGTAAAGAATGGGTCAAACACCTTGGGCAGGTCTTCTGGCGCGATGCCGTGGCCGTCGTCGCTGATG
>CAMBDR010000197.1 GCA_945864765.1 Janthinobacterium lividum
CCCGCGTTTGCGTATGTGTCGAGCCGCCGGGCCGAAGCGGTGAAGGCTTACCTGGTGTCCAAGGGGCTTGACACGGCGCGCCTCTACACCGAAGGCCGGGGCGAGGCACAGCCGCTGGCCGACAACAAGACTGCTGAAGGCCGTGCCAAGAACCGCCGCGTGAGGTAAGAGAACAGGGCGGGGAAGGGCAAATGAAAACGCCTTGCGCGACTGCCGCATGGCGTGTGGTTGATGCGCTTGCCGGGTATTTGACCCCGGGTACTTATTTGATGCGCATGTCGTTCTTGACCGATTTCACGCCATTCACCCCACGTGCCACGTTCACGGCGGTGGCGACATTGTCTGCCGAACGCACGAAGCCACTCAATTGCACCACGCCCTTAAATGTTTCAACATTGATTTCAAGTACTTTGAGTGATGGATCATTCAAAATTGCCGCCTTGACGCTGGTGGTAATCACGGTGTCATCCACATATTGGCCTGTGCTTTCCTGGGTGGGTGTTGAGGCGCAACCGACAACCGTCGTCAACATCACGGCGGCGAATACGCAAGTGCAGACTTGGGCTAAGAGTGGGGATACGATTTTTGGGATTTTCATTTTTATGCCTTGGTTGGTGACGCAAAAGGGGAGATACATTATATTGTGGGTAGCCAAAATCAATGCCATTGAGTGTGCTGCCCGGCAATAAACCAAGGGTAATCGTTGGCGCATGCCAATTCTGTGCGGTAACGCACATTCGCGTGAATGAGTGTGGGCGAACCACCTTTTGTGCAATTGCAGCGCAAAGATGGCGTGAGCGTGCCGGTGAGTATTGAGTGGCGCGCCTTGCAGGTGCTTGAGAACTGGGGTTTGGTGGGGGTGGTCAGCAGCGCTTTGGCCCAGCTTGGGCACAAAAAAACGGGCAGGAATCGAAAAGATTCCCGCCCGTTGCTTTATACAAAGCGGCTGCCCTCCAGATATTTTTGAAACGATGAAACCTGTCGTTCCGCTTCATCCTTATTCACCCCATACGCTTGTTGGATTTTTTCAAGCAACTGATCCCGACTGCCGCCAATTTCATCAAAATGCTCACTGCTTAATTTGCCCCATTGTGCTCTTACCTGATTTTCGTAATGCAACCAGTGCCCTTCAATAAGCTTCCAGCTCATCTTGTTCTCCTTGAATATCATGCAAATGAAACGCGATGCTGATCGCTTATGGATTGCGCGACAGCACGCCAGCGTTGATTCTGACCTTATCGCCCACCCGGAAATCTGGGGCGCTGGCAAAGGACAGGGTTTGCGTTGCGCCATTGTCCAGGCGCACCAATACTTCATAATGCTGGGCTTTGTTGATATTCCCCTCAATCGCACGGCCAGCATACGCGCCGCCCACCGCCCCGGCGATTTGCGCCGCAGTACGGCCATTGCCGTGGCCAACCTGGCGGCCCAGCAAGGCACCAATCACCCCACCGCCGACGGTGCCCAGATAGCTACCATCGCCCCTGATTTCGATCAAGTTGACTGCCTCAACCGTGCCACAATTGCGGCAAACCTGAGCGATGGGTGCAGGTGCAGCCGGATTTTGCAAATTTTGATTCAAGCGGGCACTGCCAAGCTGATCACCCACCCGCAGGTTCACCGTTACCGCGCTGGTTGGCGTGATCCGGTCACGGTTGCGGATGGTGTAAGTGGTGGCATACTCACCGGGATTGCCTTCTTGCATAAACAGTTTGCCGCGCACCCCGGCAATCGACAAATCGGCCTTGCCGTCCGGTGTGCCAAAGAAGGTGAAATGCAACTCATTGCCAGGGCTTAACTCATTGATTGGCGTTACACGAAAGCGTTCGATTTTGGGCTGGCTGCCGACGTTCCTGCCGTTATTGTGATAACCAACATTGATTTGCAAAGATTCATTCAACACCGAACTGATGACTTGATTGCCAACCCGCAGATTGGCTGTGACCGGGCTACGTGCGGCGATTTTGTCATTATTGCTGATGGTGTAGCTGCCTTCGTATTGGCCCGCTTCCATTTCATACAGCGGCAAATTATGGGTCGCGCCGGCAATGCGCAAGGTAGCCTGGCCGCCGGGCGTGCCGTAGAGCGCAAACTTTAATTCGACACCGGGCCTGAGGCGGCGTACTTCATCGACATTAAAACCATCAATACGTGGGGTGCGCGCATTGTTATTGTTGTTGTGATATTCCTGCGCGCTGACCTGGACGGGCAGTAAAGCCAGCGGCATCAAGGTGGACATGGCGACGATCGTGGCGATCAGTTTTGCTGCGATTTTCATACGATTTTCCTGTTAAGTTGTATTTTTTTTGGGCCAGATGCGATCAATTTGCTTGAACTGATCGTCAATTCTTTGTGCCAGTTCATACAATAGCCTGATCTGGCCAGTCGGTCTGTGCGCTGGCGTACATTGTTGCCAAATGGCAAGCAGTACAAAAAAATTCAGCGGCTATTTTGGTTCGTTGGCGCACAGAGCTGCCGCCTGCATGAGCGCATAGTCTGCTCAGCATCCCTGCCACTTCATCACTGACCTCATCACTATTAAATGGATAAATATCATGAATACGCCTTCAAACCGTTCTAATCGTATCGCTGCAATCGCCACTGCCGGCATCACTACTACCCTGGTGCTTTCCCTGTTGGGCGCGTTGCCTGGCTGCAATAAGGCACAAGATGGGCGTGCCGCCGCGCCGTCCACCACCATTGGCACCGTGGTGGATGAATCGGTACTGAGCACCAAAGTCAAAAGCGCCCTGATGGCGAGTGACGATATTAAAAGTCTGGATATCAAAGTCCAGATCAACAAAGGGGTGGTCATGTTAAGCGGCTTTGCCGAAAACGCCAGCCAAATCGAGCGTGCGATTGCGGTGGCAAGCGGTGTCGAGGGCGTTACCAGCGTGGACAACCAGTTTAGCCTGAAAGACGGCAAGCAAACCATTGGCAATAAAATTGACGATACCGTCATCACCACCAAAGTCAAAGCGGCCTTGCTGGCAGATGACAGCATGAAGAGCCTGGATGTCGCGGTCATTACCAGAAATGGCGCAGTCCAGCTCAGTGGTTTTGTGAATAATCCGGATCAGTTGAAGCGTGCGGTGGTGATCGCCAAAAGTGTCGAAGGCGTCACCACCGTGGTGGATCACATGGAGATGAAGAAATGAACAAAATGCCTGATTTCAGACTCAACACACTGTACTGTTTTGGGTTTGGCGTTTGCGGGTGTAGTGGCTGACAACTTGCTGGTAGTTGGCAAAATCGGCATGGCGCAAGAATAAATACTTTTGTGACTTATTTTGTGACTTAATCAGATGCCGTGCGAAATGAATGAAGATATTTGATATCATGATCGTTGCGCTATCGCTTTGGCGCTTGCCCGCATCCACAGAACCAGCCGGGAGGAAAAATCATGGAAACCATTGGGGCTATCATTCTGGCACTGACCCCTTTCATTCTGATCTGCACTTTTGGGGTGCCACCCGTGCTGATTTTCTTGCCGTGGAAATCAAACAAGGCTACATCCGCCACCATCACGTTCCAGCAGCGAAAGCAACACGCCAGTAAGGCGTGGCGCTACGGCTGGGCCACGGTAGTGCTGGCGCTTCTGCTGTTTCTGTTCTCGCCAATCTCCCCGTTGGTTGACCCGGTTGCAAAAGCCAATGGCACCGCTTTGCCAGTCATGTCCAATGCATCGGTCTGGTTCTGGATCAAGCTGCTGTGCTATATCGGCCTCATCTTTTCGACCGTCAAAGGCATTCAACACAGCCGACTTTGTGGCTGGTTCAGCTTCCGCTACGCGTTGTTGCAAAGGTTGTTTGCGATGGGTGGCTATGTCAGTTTTTGTTGGATTTTTTTGGCTTGGGTCGGCAGTGACTTGCATGGTGCCTGATCAAGTAAGGCAATTACCGCAACGCACTGATAAAAAGCTATCAAAGAATTGAAAAAGCGCGCCAGCTTGAAATATCGCTTTTCAATAAAACCAGCAACAAGGCCAGCAAAGTGATGGTTCGCACCTTCATTTTGCGGCTTGTGTTGATCATCGCAACAGATTCCCGCCACCCAGCAAACCGATCAGACCCACCAGAATCAAGTATACCGCCACGATGGTGGACAATAAACGCGGATAGATCAAAATCACCGTACCCGCGATCAGCGATACGACCGGGACAATACTAAAGGAGATATTCATGGTGGAATTCTTTTTAAAATGGTTTGAAGATGGCGCTGGATTACAGTTGCGCTTTAAAGTAATGGAAGGAATGGACAAACGCATCGCGGATTTTTTCCACCTCTGCCACCATCTGTTCCCAGGAATCTTCGCCGGCGGCTTTGATTTCCTCCAGCTTGGCCAGCGCCAGGTCGGATTGTTGACGCAGCTTGAGCATTTCTTCTTGGTACTTGGCGCGTGCATCGGCTTTGGCTTCTTTGGCCTTGGCCTCCAATTTTTCCATCTCGATATTTAACTCATCGAGTTGGGTCTTCATTTTTGCGATATAGGTTTCTTTGGTTGACATGATGATACTTCCTTGTTGTGAATAAAAAGTGATGCCGAACTTCGGCAGGTTGAAAAAATTTAATAACGCGAAACCTGGCCATTGATGACGCTAACCCGATTGCCGACTTTTAAATCGCCGACATTTTGCCGGGCGATGGTGATACGCTCGCCGTTATCAAGACGGACTTGAATTTGATAGTCGCTCTGGCTTTGCGCGTGGTTGTTTTGCTCGACATGATTGCCAACCACCGCCCCGCCAACTGCGCCGGCCACGGTTGCCACGGTTCTACCGTTGCCACTGCCAATTTGATTGCCTGCCAAGGCACCAACCAGGCCACCAATCACCGCGCCCGTGCCTGTGCTGCGGGTTTCGCTGTAATGCAGTGGGGTTTGAATCGACTCAATCACGCCATGGCTGCTGCTATTGGACTGCGATGAGGATGCATAATACGGCGTGGAAGTTTGTTGTGGGCTGCTGCAGGCGCTCAGTGCGGCTGCTGCAATCAACAACAAGGCACTGATATGGCGATGGGATTTCATGTTTGTCTCCTGATTAAGAGTGATCAGAATACTTGACGCAAAGCATCTGGTCTGTGCGCTGGCGTACCCAGCAATCATTTTGGTAATCTGCAACTGATTTTTTGTTGTGCTGATCAATAGTGATGTTTTCGTGAGGCCGGGGTCAGTCCTTGCCTTTTGCGTGACTTGTGGCGGCTGTTCAACGTGTGACTTGGGGCGAATTGCCCGCCCAGCCCGGCATACCGCAACGGCTTAGTTCCTGTCGCGGCCATGCTTATTGGGATTTTATCGATGGTTATGACAGGTGAAGCCGATAGGAACATTCCACCCAATTCGCTGTTGATCTTGGCATCCGTCCTTGAGGCAAAGGCGGTATTGAGTGTGATTCGCTAATTTACGCTCATATTTTTACATTTATTGTGATCGTTATGCCAGCACTTCCAACCCCATGCGATCAACCAGGTTGAGCAGCTTCAAAGAGGGTCCGTTCGGCAGTTTTTGCCCTTGCTCCCATTTTTGCACCGTCGAAAGGCTGGTATTGAGGTACGCCGCAAACACAGCTTGACTGGCCTTGAAGCGCAAACGTAACCCCTTGATTTGTTCGGCACTGTAGGTTTGCACTGGCGGCAGACACAGGGCATCGAACTCGCGCATGGTCATAGCGTCCATGACGCCCGCGTCATGCAAACCTTTTGCTGTCCCATGTAAAACGTCCAGTAATTTCTCATGTTTGCTCATTTTTCACCTCGATCAATTCCCCTGTTTGTATAGTATGTAGTAGCATTTTTGCATCGCACCGCGGTAATTTGATGTAAATAATTTGTCTGGAAGATTTGCATGCGGATATTGCGGAAAATATGGTGGCTAAATTATAGTACTAAGTCTTATAGCAGTGTAGCATACGGATTTGGGCGGCAATGTCTATTTTAAATCGGAAACATTGCTTTCCCCTAAAAAACCGCCCCTAAAAATCTGCCACACACCCAAAAAAAATCCAATCTAAAATCCAAGGTCAGCATTGACAAGCCCCAAATTACTGTTACACTGTATTACTCAACTAATAGACTGACTCACCGAAAACCCCATGACACCCCATTCACCCAGAATTTTTTCGATTGCAACCGGATCAAACGAGCCGATTTATCGGCAATTGGTGGATCAGGTGCGGCGTTTGGTGGTGGGCGGGCAGCTCGCGCCGGGTGACGCCTTGCCTTCGGTGCGTGAGATTGCGCAAGAGTTGACGCTTAACCCCATGACTGTTTCCAAAGCCTGGAATATTCTGGAAACCGAAGGCGTGCTGCAACGACGGCGCGGGCAGGGCATGTATGTGGCCCAGCGCGGTGCGGGCACAGCCGTTGCCGAGCGCCGTATCGATTTGCTCCGTCCTACGCTGGAGCGCGCCGTGCTGGAAGCGCGCCAGCTTGAAATATCGCTTGAAACCAGCCTCGCCTTATTTGAACAAATCTACAAGGAGCAAGAATGAACAATTTAATCGTGGAACTACAATCGGTGTATTGCTCCAATGGTGGGCCAGCGGTATTGAAGGGGCTGGATTGGCAAATTGAAGCCGGCAAAGTCATCGGTTTGCTGGGGCGCAATGGCGCGGGTAAAACCACCTTGCTGGAATGCATGCTGGGCTTGCGCCAAGTCGGTGCTATTACGGTGAAGGTGGAATTATTCGGCGAAGACATCAAAAAATTGAGCGATGCCAGCCGCGCGCGTATCGGCTATGTGCCGCAAAGCCCGGATTTGTTCAATTGGTTGACCGCAAACGAGATGCTGGATTTTTTCAAAACCATGTACCCGCGCTGGAATACCGCCAAGGTGAAGTATTTGCTTGGGCGTTGGGGCTTTGATGCGATGTCCGGCAGGCGCATTGCGGATATGTCGCTGGGCCAGATGCAGCGGCTCTCAATTATCCGTGCCTTGGCGCATGACCCGGATCTGTTGATTTTGGATGAGCCAGTGGCCAGCCTTGACCCGGTAGCGCGGCGCGATTTCCTGTACGAACTGGTGAATAACGTCATTGAGCGCAATACCACGGTGGTTTTTTCGACTCATATTTTGTCCGATCTGGAGCGGGTGGCGTTTGATGTGGCGTTTTTGAAAGCTGGCAAAATTGCCTTGCAAGGGGCGCTGGATGAAGTGCAAGAAGATTGCTTTTGCCTGACTGGCCCGGCACTGGAGATTGCGCGCCTGCGCATCCCGCGCGTGGTGCGCGGCGCGGATGGCGCGGATGGCACGAACCCCGAGGCGCGGGTGCTGGTGCGCCTGAGCGTGGCAGACTTGCTGGATTTGCGTGGAAAGAATTTGCCAA
>CAMBDR010000198.1 GCA_945864765.1 Janthinobacterium lividum
CAATCTCCACCCTCTCCCGCACATTCGCCCTCGCAATCTCCGCCCTCAACACATGATCCGCCACATGCGTATAAATCTCCGTCGTAGTAATACTCGCATGCCCCAACAAGCGCTGCACATACCGTATATCCAACCCCGCCTCCAACAACTGCGTCGCCGCCGTATGCCGCAACATATGCGGCGTCACCCTGCGCTCCAAATTGGCCTCTTCCGCAAACGCCCGAATCACCCGCCGAATATATTGCTCATTCGCCGGCCTGCCCAACCCATTAAAAAACCACCCCGTTTGCCCCTCCAGATTAAACCGCCCCTTGGCCAATTCCCGATAAGCATTCAAACGATTCGGCGTAACCGCATCAGGAAACGACACATGCCGCTCGCGGCTGCCCTTGCCCAACACCCGCACTTGGCGCAGCTTGTGGTCAAAGTCGGCCACGCTCACTTTCACCAGCTCCCCCACGCGCAAACCAGTTAAAAACAATACCTCAATCGCCAACCTCGCCGTCAATTTATCCCATTCACTGCGCGGCAAAAATGCGCTTGGCTGTTCTGGCGCGCTATCCATCCCTTCCGGTTTGCTGGCCACCAGTTTGCGGATTTCTTCGGTATGCAAGTTGCGCGGTAAGCGCTTGGGGATGCGGATTTCCAACTGGATGCGCTCCATCGGATTAAACGCAATCATTCTGCGCCGAAATAACCAGCGCACAAAAACCTTGATGCACGCCGCACGCCGCTTCACCGTGGTCACTTTGATCAGCGGGTCGCCAGACCAGGCTTGCACCGCTTTTTCAATCCAGCTTTCAGAAAAGTCCAGCAGCAAGCTCGCCTCGCCCACAATGCCCAAGAAACAATTCAAATCGCCACGGTAGGCGCGCACGGTAAGTTCGCTCAGGTGTTTTTCTGTTATGCAGTGGGTTAAAAATCGTTCGCACGCTTCGTTCAGATTCATGTCAATTCCATTCATATTATCGATATCGGTTTTCAGGGCAGCAAAGTGCGCACAAAAAACGATCAAGTGCAAAATACCCTCGTGTGCATGATAATGCAGTGGCAATATGCTTCAAATAATAATATGAACCCTACCCACAGTTGGTGCTTGAAATATGTAAAAACTATGGCAATTTATTTGATTAAAATTTAGGCGCTAATTACAGTGTAGCCTGACACAAGCTCCTGCGAAGGTTGGCAACGGCAATAACAGGTGAGAAAATGTTGTACATGGATGTCCCACACCCTGTTTTTCACGCAAAACGCTTTTTTTCCGGTTAAAAACTATATAATTGGTCAAGCGTTTTTGCCTGTTTCTTCTCTGCCGGCTTGCTTGTTGCAATGAAAAATGCGCGAAGACGCCGATCACATCCGAATCAAATCCAAGTTCAACGCCTGCGCGCCTTAGCCCGTTTTGGGCGTCATAGCGCGCAATTCGATACACCGCAAAATTGAGGAAAAAATTTCATGGCAATTATTCCAAGTAATGTCCCCGCACCAGGCTGGGTAGGCGGCTTCGCCCAGTCCAATCCCGCGTTTGCTTATCCGGAGCCTAACCTGACATCGCTGCCAATGCGCGATAACATGGCCAACATTGGTTTGCTCCAACGCCAGCAGGAAGTGCTGTGGCCCGAGTTCAGTTGGGAAACCCAAATGGGGCAAGCTGACCCCAAGCGCTGCTATCAAATGTTCGCGCCCGATATTTCCCGCCTCGGCTATACCAATGCTGGCCGCGTGTATTCGATCATCTGCCCACAGCAAGGGGTTTATATCAAGGATATCGGCTACCTCAATGTCGAAGTGACCGTGAGCGGCAATCGTGGCTGGGCTGACGAAACCACGAAAGAACTTGCGGCCGATATGACGGTGGAAGGCAAAATTTGGTTTAGTAAGAGCGCGCACCAATCTTCGGCAGGGGCGGATTTAGTGGCCTTGATGGATGTATTAGGCTCTGATCTGCCCGGCACAAAAGCCAAAGCGATGATTGTCACCACGCATAAGTACCAAGACCCCAGCCAGCCGATTTTTTCGGTGACAAAAGGCGAAACGAATCGTTTCCCCAGCCCCGACTTTGCAAAGCACCCCGAAGCATGGACAACAGGACATCTGGAAGTGGAAATCGGCCCGATTCAACCGACCGGCAATGCCCTCGCGGATGACTTTAATACGCTGGTGTTGGAGCTTTTCAATCTCGGTTCCGGCAACATGCTGCAACGCGGTAACGTGCTCACTTGGAACCTCTGGTTCAACGCGCCGCAGTTGGTAGACCAGGCAGAGTGGGCGGCCCATGCAGAGCGCTGGCGCAAATCCATCGACGAAGATCACGGTAGCCCCGACGGCGAAGGATCAACGGCAAGGTATTTTGATGGCACACCCTTTAAACCCGTTGAGAATGCAATCGAAGAAGTGCTTGAAAAAATCAGAGCCTTATTGAAATCGAAAGCGTAATCGGCGGTATTGATGCCATGTGGGCATAATGTGGGCATAATCGGCCATCCATCATTAGTTAGAAGATGGATGGCCAATTAGTGCATTCATCCACGCCACGGTCAAGCGCCCGATCTCGGGGTTATAGTCCTCATTGTGCGCCGGATCGGGTTTGCCCCGGCTCGCCGCTACCACAGCGGCATGCGACTCGGCCTTCAGAAAGCCATGTTCCGCCTTCGGAATCAACACAAACGCGCCATTTCCGGCGTGACTTTCGTTCACCACGGCGGCGATGTTTTGCGCATCGGTGGCGTTGATCGCCTGCACGTCGAACTCGCCATGCAGCGCCAACACCTTGCCAGTGACTTTACTCCACGCCAGGGCCATGTGTTTTTTGTTCAGCGTGTGCCAAAACCGGTAATGCCGCCCGAAAAAATAATCTCCGCTCACATTCATCGGGTTGCCCGGCGCGTCAAACACGCGCTTGAATGCCGGGTTTTGCTTCAATTGCGCCGGGCTTTTGCCGTTTTCCAGCCATTCAAAATAGACCGGCATCAGCTCCCGCGCAGCGCGTTCCGCCGCCACCCGTGACTCCCCATAATACAGCGCCTGCACCCGCTCAATATCGACAAAATACTCAAACCAGGAGCGCAACACCACGCCATACACCATAATGCCCTTGGGCTGAAAGGTCTGCGCCAGCAACGGCGCGGTCACGCTGCCCAGCGAATGCCCGAACAAAAACACATTGCCCAGATCGACAAAATCGTCACTGAGCAGCTTTTTGTACGCCGCCACATGGGCCGCCAGCTCCTCATCAAAATCGGTATCGCGGCAATCCTTGCTGGCGCGGCTATCGCCCAGATTCGGGCGCTCAACCCGGAACACCGCATAACCCGCCCCCACCCACGCATCAATCGCCTGCTTGCCCGCCGCTTTTGAATCCGGCAAATACTCCATCGAAGCGCAGGGATAGCCCTGCAAATAGAAAATCACCGGCAGCTTACCGGGCTTGTTTTTGGGAATATGCAGGATCGTGCGCAGCGTCCCCAGCGCATAATCGACCGCCCCATAACGGACCTCGGCCAGATCCGAGGTCTCCATCGGCCGACCCTGGGCGAACCCGGCATGGGTGGTTTTCAGGCCATTGGCAATAAACGCAATCTCCACCGGATCACCCGCATTGAGCGTGCGCGCAAAAGCCGCCAAATCCTCGTTATTGGCAAACGTCTTTTGATTCACCGAGGTGATGACATCACCGACCCTCACCCCAAGGCGCGCAGCGGTGGAGTCGGGCACCACCAGCGTCACCAGCACGCCATCACCGGGCTTGAGATGATGGGCAACGGCGGTCGAACCATCCAGCGGCTTGGTGCCGACCCCAAACATCACCTTGCGCGGCAAGGCTTGCGCGCTGGCGTCCAGCCACAGCGAGGGGAAAAAGCAAAAACAAAGGAAAGCGCAGCTTGCGGGGGAAAATCTCATTGGCGGACTCCGGAAAGTGGGGAATGGTGAATGGGGAATGGTGAATGGGGGGGGGCTTTATCGCCAGAAAAAATGCATCATGGAAAATGTGGGCGCTTTTGCGCAGCCGCTGCCACCATTCGGGATGGTCAGCATTTTACACTTTTAACACAATCGCGTGATACCATGTGGCTCGATTAATCAAAGCCAACCCAATCGCCTGATTTGCGGGTGCGCTTTTTGGGTAAAATATTGACTCTGGTGTGCTTCTTGCTTAAGGTAAACACATTGTCCTTTCCAAACCAAGAGCATGCCATGAGCCAACACCCTGCGGAACTGAGCGATGCGCTGTCTGCCTTGCGCATTGTGGTGATTAACACGGTCGAGCCACCCATCGGTGAGCTTGATGATGCCACGCGCGACCAGGCTCAAGCGGCAGAAGCGGCAGAACGCTCGCGCGCCTTGCGCATCGGCTTGCTGCAAGCGGGCTACAATATTGTCGCGGTGTTTCCGGCAGATATGCATTTGCCAGAGCGGGTGGCGCAATTGCAGCCGGATATGATTATCATCGATGCCAAGTCAGATGCGCGCGATGTGCTCGAACATGTGGTCGCCACCACCCGCGATGCGCCGCGCCCCATCGTCCTGTTCACCGAAAACCACGACAAAGCCCCGATGCAGGCCGCCATTGAGGCCGGCGTATCGGCCTATGTGGTGGCGGGCCTGCACAGCGAACGCATCAAACCCGTGCTGGATGTGGCCTTTGCCCGCTTCAACGCCGAACAACGCTTGCGCGCCGAATTGTCCGACACCAAACTCAAACTGGCCGAGCGCAAATCAATTGAACGCGCCAAAGGTTTCTTGATGGAAAAACACCACCTGAGCGAAGAAGACGCCTACCAAAAAATGCGCCGCCTGGCCATGGATAAAAATATCAAGCTCTCGGAAGTGGCACAACGCATTTTGGATGTGGCCGATTTAATCGGATAATTCATCAACGCAGTCTTGCCTGAATGAAATGCACTATTTTGATGCGCCGCACAAACAAAGCGCATGCCGCTGCACAGGATTGGATCGGTTCGGGGGTAAATTGGCGAATACTTGCCTTGAATCAAGTTGTTTAAGGCCAATTTGGGCTGGCACGCCAATTGCTACGAGTAGGTAGCACCAACGATGGTGCAAGAAATAACTCATCACTGACACCAACGGCGGTTAAGTGATCAAGACAACGATGTCTGAACAACGCAAGCACCTCTTGCGCTGATCAGGCATTTTTTTTTGCACGAATTTGCATAAATTTGCACTAATTTGTATTCATTTATAGCACTGCGAGGAAACCATGTCCAACCAAGAAACCAATATCAATCGTCGCAACCTCATCAAAACAGGAGCCGCCATGAGCCTCAGCACATTGGGTAGTCTGGCCACGGGTGGCGTGTGGGCCGCTGGCTCGGATAAGCCGGAGAAAGAAGAAGTGAAGGTCGGCTTTATTCCCCTCACCGATTGTGCCTCGGTCGTCATGGCTTCGGTACTGGGGCTGGATAAAAAATACGGCATCAAAATCGTGATCAGCAAAGAATCCTCCTGGGCCAGCGTGCGCGACAAGCTGGTCAGCGGGGAACTCGATGCTGCCCACGTGCTGTATAGCCTGGTATATGGCGTACATTTGGGCACTGCCGGGCCGAAGAAGGATATGGCGGTACTGATGACGCTCAACCACAACGGGCAAGCCATTACGCTGTCGAAAAAACTGGCCGATAAAGGCGCGGTCGATGGTGCTTCGCTGGCCAAACTGATGCAGCGCGAAAAACGCGAATACACCTTTGCGCAAACCTTCCCCACTGGCACCCATGCCATGTGGTTGTATTATTGGCTGGCTACCCACGGCATCGACCCGTTTAAAGACGCCAAAACCATTACCGTACCGCCACCGCAAATGGTGGCCAATATGCGGGTTGGCAATATGGATGGCTATTGCGTGGGTGAACCCTGGGGCCACCGCGCCATCGCCGACGGCATCGGCATTACCGCCATCACCACGCAAGACATTTGGCGCGATCACCCGGAAAAAGTATTGGGTTGCTCGGCTGAATGGGTGAAAAAATACCCCAATACCGCCCGCGCCTTAACCGCCGCCGTGCTGGAAGCCGGTAAATGGATTGATGCGTCGCTGATCAACAAAAACAAAATGGCAGAAACCATTGCCGATAAGTCGTATGTCAATACCACGGTGGACGTGATCAACCAACGCATTTTGGGGCGTTACCAAAATGGCTTGGGCAAGACCTGGGATGACCCGAATTCGATGAAGTTTTTCAACGATGGTGCGGTAACTTTCCCGTATTTGTCCGACGGCATGTGGTTCCTGACCCAGCATAAGCGCTGGGGTTTGTTGAAGGCCGATGTCGATTATTTGGCCGTTGCCACCGAGATTAACCAAATCGGCATTTACAAAGATGCTGCCGCCATGGTCAAGGTGTCGGTGCCCAAGGAGACCATGCGCAGTACCAAATTGCTGGATGGCAGTGTCTGGGATGGTAAGAACCCGAAAGCCTATGCCGCCTCCTTCAAGATTCACGCTTAGTTGAAGCACACTTTGTCATAACCGTATTGAAGCCAAACTCACCACTGGGAGAACCATCATGAGTGCCGTATTAAAGCAATTTAAACTTGAAGCCGTTGCCCCCGCCAACGAAGCCATCAGTATTGCCCCCGCACCTGCAACGGCGGCCCCTCCACCCGTGGTCGAGCGCAAACGGCCATTGCCACCGCCTGCGGCGGCTTTGGTCAGCAAACAACCATCACGCATGCGTCCGCTGGTGCTGGCGGTGCTACCGCCCATGTTGGGCATTGTCGCCATCCTGGTTATATGGCAAATCATTGCGATGCAAACCACGGGTTTTCCCACCCCGTGGGTCACGGCGCAAGAGGCGATTAAACTGTTTTCTGATCCGTTTTACCGCAAGGGGCCTAATGATCAGGGCATAGGCTGGAATGTGTTGGCGTCGTTACAGCGGGTGGCGTTGGGCTTTGGTTTGGCGGCGCTGGTCGGCATCCCCGTGGGGTTTATTATTGGACGCTTTGACTTTATGTTCCGCATGGCCAACCCCATCATCAGCATCTTAAAACCAGTGTCGCCACTGGCCTGGTTGCCGATTGGTTTGCTGGTGTTCAAGGCGGCCAATCCGGCTTCGATTTGGGCGATTTTTATTTGCTCAATTTGGCCCATGATTATTAACACCGCCATGGGTGTCAAGAGCGTACCGCAAGACTATATGAATGTGGCGAGGGTGCTGAATTTATCGGAATGGAAAATCGTCACCAAAATCCTGTTTCCGGCAGTATTGCCATATATGTTGACGGGGGTGCGTTTATCGATTGGTACGGCGTGGTTGGTGATTGTGGCGGCGGAAATGTTGACCGGTGGCGTGGGAATCGGGTTTTG
>CAMBDR010000199.1 GCA_945864765.1 Janthinobacterium lividum
CTTAAATGCGCCACCCGGTCGCGTCGCCCAAAAATCGTTACATGCACACCCAGGCGATGCAAAGCTTGCCCCAGTTCCAGCGCAATAATGCCCGTACCCACCACCGCCACGCGTTGCGGCAGGTTTTGCCATTCAAATACATCATCACAAATGTGTACGCGCGCACGCGCGGCTTGCAATTCGTCCGGTATCACCGCTGTGGAACCAGTGGCAATCACCACCCGCTGCGCATGCACTTGGGTGTGATCGTCAATTTGCAAGGTATGCGCATCAATGAATTTGGCCCAACCCCGCAGACGATCCTGCTCGGCAAAGCCTTCAATCGATTCCAACACAAAGCCAACAAAGCGATCCCGCTCGCGCCGCACCCGCGCCAGCACGGCCACGCCGTCAATTCTGGCGGGTTGCGTCATCACGCCAAAACCTGGTGCCGCCTGCACCGCGTGCGCGGCTTCTGCCGCCGCAATCAGCAGCTTACTGGGCATGCAACCCACCCGCGCGCAAGTGGTGCCGTATGGCCCACCTTCAATTAACACCACACGCTTGCCGCTGGCATGGGCTGCGCGGTAGGCCGCCATGCCTGCGCTGCCCGCGCCAATAATTGCTACGTCAACCTGTAATTGCTGCATGCCAGACTCCTTCTCCAAATCTCGTTTCGCCAAGTCGGATCACAATTGCTTTCAACCGCTATTTCAACCGCTATTTCAACCGCTATTTCAACTATGATTTCGACTCGCCTTTTTTCATCCATGCCGCCAATTGATGCGGCCGCAAGCCATCATACTCTTCAAATGGTTGATGTATCCATGGATTATGCGGTAAATATTCCAGATAAAAATCAGGCCGCACCGCCGAACAGGCTTTACACCAAATCACCGCCGATTTTACTTCCGTGACCGCCGGAAAATGATCTTGCAAATGCTTTTGCACTTTTTCCAGCGTGATGCCGGAATCGACCAAATCATCCACCAGCAAAACCCGGCCACCCAGCGTTCCCTTGGTCATGGTGATGTATTTGGCGATATCCATTTCGCCGCGCTTGGTGCCAAATTCTTCGCGATAGGAACTGGTCGATAAAATCGCCAGCGGCACATCAAAAATGCGCGAAAACACATCGCCCGGACGCACGCCACCACGCGCCAGACACAAAACCTGGTCAAAATGCCAACCCGATTCATACACCATCAACACCAGCCGCTCGATCAGGCGATGATACTCTTCCCAATCGACCCATAAATGCTTTTCGTCTGAATTTGTCAGCATGACCCACCACCTCTCATATTTGATTAAAAACGAAACGAGCGCACCACTCAGGTGCGCTCGTTTATAGACTTGATTTTATATTGCTTATTTGACTTATTTATTTGGCTTATTTAAATGGCTTATTTGAATGGCTTATTTAAATGGATGGCGCAACACAATGGTTTCTTCACGATCCGGGCCAGTCGAAATCATATCAATCGGCACCCCCACCAATTCTTCAATGCGGCGCACATAAGCCAGCGCCGCTGCGGGTAGTTTTTCCAGTTCTTTGACGCCGACCGTGGTGTCATGCCAACCGGGCATGGTTTCGTAAATCGGTTCGCAATGGGCTGCGTCTTCTGCACCCACCGGGAAGATATCAACCAGCTTGCCATTGAGACGATAGCCAGTGCAAATTTGCAAGCTATCCAAACCATCCAGCACATCCAGCTTGGTTAAACACATGCCCGACACGCCATTGATTTGCACCGAACGGCGTAACAGCGCGGCATCAAACCAACCGCAACGGCGTGCGCGCCCGGTAACGGTGCCAAACTCATGGCCGACGCTGGACAAATGCTGGCCGACACCGCTTTCGGTTTGCAGTTCCGACGGAAACGGGCCACTACCCACACGCGTGGTGTACGCTTTGGTGATGCCTAAGACATAATGCAGCATATTCGGGCCAACCCCAGAACCTGCCGCCGCATTGCCCGCCACGCAATTGCTGGAGGTAACATACGGATAAGTGCCGTGATCGACATCCAATAAACTGCCTTGCGCGCCTTCAAACAACAGGCTGGCACCCGCTTTATGCGCTGCATACAGGGCGCTGGATACGTCAGCCACCATAGGCGCTAAGCGCGGCACATAGGCCAAAATTTGATCGAGCGTGGCTTGGTAATCAATCCCTGGCGCTTTCAAGTACTGGGTCAGCACGAAATTATGGTAATCCAGGTTTTCGCGCAACTTTTCGGCCAGGCGTTTTTCGATTAATAAATCGGCCACCCGAATCGCCCGGCGTGCCACTTTATCTTCATATGTGGGGCCGATGCCTTTGCCAGTAGTGCCAATTTTGGCCGCACCGCGCGCCGCTTCACGGGCATGATCGAGCGCGAAGTGATACGGCAAAATCACCGGGCAGGCTTCCGATACTTTCAGGCGCGAAGCCACTTCTACCCCCACCGCTTGCAGCTTGTCGATTTCACGCAATAGATCGGGCACCGAGAGCACTACGCCATTGCCGATGTAGCAGGCCACGCCCGCGCGCATGATGCCCGAGGGAATGATTTGCAAAGCGGTTTTTTGGCCGCCGATCACCAAGGTGTGGCCGGCATTATGGCCGCCCTGGAAGCGCACCACGCCTTGGGCGTGATCGGTGAGCCAATCCACTACTTTACCTTTGCCTTCATCGCCCCATTGGGTGCCAATGACGACTACATTTTTTGCATTATTCATCTGCGGTCCTGGTTTTTCAAAATCCAATGAGTGCTGCTACCGCTCTCCAGTACCAGCACTCGGTCACAATCAAATTCTTCCTGATCATTTTCATGACCGGGTAAGCTTTGAATCACAATTTCACCTGCTTGCCGCAGTTCGGCAATTTTTTGCCGTAACGCCGGGTCTTGTCCCCATGGTGCGCGAATTGAAGGCCGACGTTCGGCACCGGGTAACAGGCGTGCCAATTCGCGTAAATCCATCGAAAACCCGGTAGCGGGGCGAGCACGGCCAAAGGCTTCGCCCACGTGGTCGTAACGGCCACCGCGCGCCACGGCATTGGGCAAACCCGGCACATATAGGGAGAACATGGCACCGGTTTCATACTGGTAGCCGCGCAAATCGGCCAGGTCGATGGCGATACTTACCGCCTGTGGCAACTCAGCCAAGGCTGCCGCCAGGGCCGCCAAATCATCCAGGGCTTGCCGTATACTGGGCAGGGCCGGCAACACTTCGCGCGCTTGCTGCAATACTTCCAGGCCGCCGTAGAGTTCCGGCAAGGCGAGCAAAGCACGGCGTGTGTTGGCGTCATAATGGGTGGTCAGTTGCGCCAAACTGGCGCTATCTTTGGCGCGTAAGCTGACATATAAAGCGGCTTCATCCTGCGCAGCTCTGGCATCGGTGGCAATAATGGCGCGCACCACGCCAGCATGGCATAAATCCAGCCGCACCTGGCTAAAGCCCGCCAGTGCCAGCGAGGCCACGGCTAATTCTTGAATTTCGAAATCGGCTTCCAGGCCCGCATGGCCAAAAATCTCGCAACCAATTTGCAAAGGCTCGCGCGTGGTATGCAAACCCGAGGGGCGGGTGTGTAGCACGCTGCCCGCATAGCACAGCCGCGTGACGCTGGCACGGTTGAGCAGGTGCGCATCAATGCGCGCCACCTGGGTGGTCATATCGGCACGCAAACCCATGGTGCGGCCGGATAATTGATCAACCAGTTTGAAGGTGCGTAAATCAATATCGGAACCCGCGCCCCCACCCGTACCTGCACCAATCAGTAGCGATTCGAGATATTCGAGTAGCGGTGGCGTCACCATTTCGTAGCCGTAGCGACGGAATTGATCCAGCAAGGCGCGGCGCAAATCTTCGATCTTGCGCGCTTCCGATGGCAACACATCGGCAATGTTTTCAGGGAGAAGCCAATTTAACATGGGCAAGATCGAAATGGGTCAAAACCAACGGCGGCCTTGCGGCCTACCGCGACTATTTTTTCTTGGGTGCAGGCGCACCATTGCTGCCAGACGATTTCAAATAATTGAAAAAGTCGGAACTCGAATCGACCACCAACACATCATTGTGATTTTTAAAGCTGGCACGATAGGCTTCCAGGCTACGATAAAACTTATAGAACTCGGGATTTTGACCAAACGCATTGGCGTAAATTTCACTGGCTTTGGCATCGCCTTCACCGCGTATGGTTTCCGCTTCACGATAGGCACCAGCCAAAATTTCGGTGCGCTGCTTGTTGGCGTCGGCACGGATTTTTTCCGATTCGGCAAAACCGGTGGAGCGCAATTCGTTGGCCACGCGGGTACGCTCGGCTTTCATCCGGTCATACACCGAATTATTAATCTCGGGCACGTAATCGACCCGCTTCAGGCGTACATCGACGATTTCCACGCCGATTTGCTTGGCTTCGGCCACCACTTTTAAACGAATCGCTTCCATCACCTTGCCACGTTCACCGGAAATGACTTCACGCACGGTGCGCTTGGTAATTTCATCATTCAGTGCTGCTTTCACGATTTGCGACATCCGGTCTTGCGCACGCCGCTCTTCGCCAGTAAAACTGATGAAATATAAACGCGGCTCCACGATATGCCATTTCACATAGGCATCGACCAAAATGTTTTTCTTTTCTGCCGTGATGAAACGGTCGGCTTCCGATGATTCGATGGTCAGGATGCGCTTGTCCAGGTAGACCACATTTTGCAGGAAGGGCACCTTAAATTGCAAGCCAGGCTCGCTAATGACGCGCTTGACTTCACCCAAAGTAAACACAATCGCATATTTGCGCTGATCAACAATAAACACGCTTAAGTACATAATGATCAAGACCCCAAGCAGGGTGATCAATGAAGGTATGATTCGGTTCATTAACGATTCTCCCGATCCCGGCCATCGCGACTACGCGTGTCGCGCCGTAATTCTGAATTGTCCGGTGTTGCCACCGGCGAGGTTGCGGCCCCGGCACCCGCTTTGACTGTATCGCTTTGCGTGGCCACTTGCCCCATCATTTTATCCAGCGGCAGCGAAATCAAATTATTGCCCGATTTGGAATCCACCATCACTTTGGTGACGTTGGAAAATACTTGCTGCATGGTGTCGATATACATCCGGTCACGCGTGACGCCCGGTGCTTTTTGATATTCGGCCACCACTTGTTTGAAGCGTGCTGCGTCACCGGTTGCGGTATCGACGATCCGGGCACGGTAGGCTTCGGCATCCTTGACCTGAGAAAAAGCTGTACCACGCGCTTTGGGCACCACGTCATTGGTGTAAGCCTGGCCTTCATTTTTCAGGCGCTCCCGGTCTTGCCCGGCTTTGACTGCATCGTCAAATGCAACTTGTACCTGTTCGGGGGGTTGCACGCCCTGCATCGTCACATTCGTCACCTGGGCACCGCTTTGGTAGCGATCCAAAATTTGCTGCATTAATTGGCTCACGTCCAAGGCCACTTTTTCACGCCCTTCGTAGAGCACGAAGTCCATCTTGCTTTTACCCACAATTTCACGAATCGCGGTTTCGGCCACCTGGCGTAGCGTTTCTTCCTGATCCCGATTTTTAAACAACCAATTCACGGGATCTTTCAACTTATATTGGACTGCAAATTGAATCTCGATGATGTTTTCATCGTCAGTCAACATCAGCGCTTCCTTGGGTTGCTTGTTTTTGCTGGTACCACGATATCCCACTTCCACCGTGCGCACTTGTGAAACATTGACGATTTCATGGTCTTGAATCGGATAGGGCGCACGGAAGTTAATCCCGGACATGGTAATGCGGGACAGTTTGCCGAAGGTGGTCACCACCCCGGTCTGCCCTTCTTGCACCACGAAAGTACAGGTATAAACCACCCATAGCAGCAAAACCAGGGCCACGATCACAGCAATCCCGGCACCCGCCATCTCCGGCTGGGAATTGTTGCTATTATTGTTGTTACCGCCGTTATTGCCGGATTTATCCAGCAAACGACTCAGACGTTGATTGAAATCACGCCAGAGTTGATCAAGATCGGGGGGGCCGTCGTCGGGACGGCGACCATTTAAAATGGGGGCGAACTTGGGAAAGTACCGCGCCCATTTCACGCCAAGCTGTTTAAAAAAAGAGGCAAACATATTAATTTGATCCGACGTGAGTAATTGAGGACGAGGTTTGTTCAAATTCGAGGCGCTCTTCAGCCGCCAACCGCGCCAGTTCTTGTTCCAACTTCGATTGCCGCGCCAAATTGGCCGCCGCAGCAATTTCACCTATGGCCTGCCGCAACAAATCCAGGCCTTCACCGCTATGCGCACTAATAAAAACCCGCTGAATTTTACCATATTCATCGCGTTCAATCGCTGGTGGCAAGCCTTCGACATCGATCTTGTTCCACACCAAAATTTGGGGGATTTGATGCGCATCCATTTCTTCCAGCACCACATTGACTTGCTGGATTTGGTCCAGCCGCACCGTGCTGGCCGCATCCACCACATGCAATAATAAATCGGCATGAATGGTTTCTTCCAGCGTGGCACGAAATGCCGCCACCAATTGATGCGGTAAGTCGCGCACAAACCCTACCGTGTCCGACAATACCACATTGCCCACTTCCGGCCCCAGATACACCTTGCGCGAGGTGGTGTCGAGCGTGGCGAATAACTGGTTGGCGACATACACGCCCGCCTTGGTCAAGGCATTAAACAGCGTCGATTTACCGGCGTTGGTATAACCCACCAGCGACACCGAAAAAGCATGATTACGGCTGCGCGAGCGACGCTGGGTTTCACGCTGCTTTTGCAACTTGTCGAGCTGGGCGCGCAAGGCTTTGACCCGCTCGCCGATCAAACGGCGGTCGGTTTCCAGCTGGGTTTCACCGGGGCCGCGCAAACCGATACCACCTTTTTGCCGCTCCAGATGGGTCCAACCGCGAATCAGGCGGGTGGCCAAATGCTGTAACTGCGCCAATTCAACCTGAACTTTACCTTCATGGCTTTGCGCCCGCTGGGCAAAAATATCCAAAATTAAACTGGTACGATCCAGCACCCTGGTTTCGAGCTTGCGCTCCAGATTACGTTGCTGCGCGGGCGATAAGGCATGATTAAAAATCACCAAATCCAGGCCTTCTGCCGTAATCACCTGGGCAAGTTCATCGACCTTGCCACTGCCCGTGAAATACGCCGGGTCGGGGCTGACCCGTCTGCCCGTGATGCGCGCAATCGGTTCGACGCCGGCCGAACTCGCCAGCAGCGATAATTCTTCCAGACTGGCGGCAAAATCGCTACCCCCGAAATCAACAGCAACGAGTACGGCACGCATGAAAGGTTTCGATTCTATAGACAACGGCTTACTCAGCGTCGGCAT
>CAMBDR010000200.1 GCA_945864765.1 Janthinobacterium lividum
GATCTTTGACGCCTGCATGATGAGCCGCTTTGAAATTGTCTACCAGCTCAGGGACGAGGTAGAGATCATTATTGCGTCGGAAGAAATGGTGCCAAACATGAAGCCAAACATGAAGCCAAACCAAAAGCCGACAACGGGCTGGCCCTACCGTGCGATTTTGAATTACCTCAGTGCCAACCAGACCATTGACAATGAAACCCTGGCGCGCGAGATGGTGCGTTTATACGGCGAGCACCACGCCAAAAATGATGACATGGTGACCCAATCGGCGCTGCGTACCGAAAACATTGCCGCCTGCGCGGCCAAACTGGATGCATTTGCCGCCTTGCTGACGGCCGCGCTGGGCAATATTCGCCCCACGCTGGCGGATATTTTGGCGGTAACCCGGCGCTTTAGCGAGGGCGATTATATTGATATTTATGATTTTGTTTTACTGTGCAAGAACAATGTCAAACTGTTTTATATTCCTGATCAGGCTGAAGATTTGCTGATGTTGTTGGATCAAAGCATTATCGCCAACGTGGCCACGGGCCATGGCAACAGCCATGCGCATGGTTTGGCGATTTATTTTCCGCAAAAGCCGCCCAAAGACGATGCGCTGCAAATCTACCGCATGCTCGATTTCACCATGGCCCACCCAAACTGGCTGAACTTGATTAACGCGTTTTACACCCCGCCGGTATTGCGCCGCTAAGCCCAGCCGTCAAGCCCAGCCGTCAAGCCCAGCCGTGAAGCCCACTAAGCCATGAGCGCCAGCGTGCCCACGCTCTGGTGCGCCATGCGCTTGGCGAGTGGGTTGGCGCGTTTGGTTTCACCAAGTTTAAACACGCTCACGGTTTGCGTCAGGCCCTCGGCCTGCTCCTGCAACGCACCAGCTGCCGCAGCCGATTCTTCCACCAGTGCCGCGTTTTGCTGGGTCGATTGATCCAGCCGTGAAATGGCCTGATTGATCAATTCCAGGCCCTGGGTTTGCTCATGGCTGGCGCTGGTAATTTCACTGATAATACTGGTAACACTGCGCACACTGGCCACCACCTCATTCATGGTGGCACCAGCCTGATCGACCAATTTTGCGCCGATATCGACTTTTTCAACCGAAGCGCTAATCAGGGTTTTGATTTCCTTTGCCGCGCTGGCACTGCGTTGCGCCAGGCTGCGCACTTCTGCCGCCACCACCGCGAAACCGCGCCCCTGCTCACCCGCGCGCGCCGCTTCCACGGCGGCATTCAAGGCCAGAATATTGGTTTGAAAGGCGATGCCATCGATCACGCTGATAATATCGACGATTTTTTTCGACGACTCATTAATCGACGTCATGGTCTCAATTACCTGCGACACCACCAGCCCGCCCTTGCTGGCCACATCCGAAGCGGAACTGGCCATACTGCTGGCCTGGCGCGCATTGTCGGCGTTTTGGTTGACGGTAGAAATCAACTCTTCCATGGAGGAAGCAGTTTCATCCAAAGAACTGGCCTGCGCCACGGTGCGCTGGGCCAAATCTTCGTTACCCGCCGCAATTTGCCCGGCTGCGCTGGCGATGGAGTCCGAGGCGGCACCCACATCGGTGATGATTTTTCCGATGCTGGTGAGAAACTGGTTCAATGAATGGCCGAGCGCGCGAAATTCGCCGCCCAAAGTGGGCAAGCGATAGCTTAAATCACCCGTACCGTCATTAAGATGATCGACCGCATCAAACACAGCACGCACATTTTTGGCAATACGGGTAATGGCGACAAAGGCCATCAGCAACAGCGCCATGGCCGCAATCAGCACCGTGGCAATCACCATGCGCTCAAAATAGACCGAATTGGTTTCAGCGGCAATGCGGGTATCGTTGGCATTTTTTTCGATCAAATCGGATACCGCTTCCATCTTGACTTCCAGCGCATTGAATGATGCCAAATATTTGGGCAACTTTTGCTCCAGTTCTTCCGGCTTGGTAAAAGCGCTGGTCACCATGGTCTGGCTATCGGCCAAATAGCTTTCCACTGCCGGGCGCACCGTCGTCAAGGCATCGGCAATTTGGGGCGACAAGGGTAAGGTTTCATTCTCGTGCAAGGCCTTGCGGAATAATTGCAAATGCTCGCCGAGTTCTTTTTCAATCTTTTTACGCTCGCCGCTTTGTTTGTTGGCCGCCGCCAGCGCGCCCGCCAGCACGTCGGCGCGCAAGGCGTCGTGCATCATGTCCGCCTCCATATGGTTGCGCATGGCGGTGGAAGCGATGGTATTGCTATGCAAGGCGTCCGATATTTGGCGCTCACTATACAGACCCACTGCGCCAACCAGCAATACAAAGAGCAAACTCAGCGTTGAAAACAGGATTAACTGCAATTTGATACTCATTTCCATTCTCCAAACAGGTTGATTTCAATTCATCCACATAACAAGAAAAAATAAGGCGCGCAAATACATGTCATATTGACAATGAGTGGCGATAAAAAATGGGGGAAGATGCGAAACCATTAACAATGCATTGATAACCGGGACGGTTGTGCATTGTTTAGGCACTTGCTTTGATGGGTGGGTCGCGGTTGTCGTTTTGGCAGCACCACGTAGCGCACCGGGTTGAGAATAGGCGTTATTTTTTTCTTTGGCAAGGATTATTTGAATCTGGCAAATAGAAACAATGGCAAATAGCAACATTAGCAACCCATGCGCGACATAAGCGCTGCGCTAGCCATTGCCGTCGGCTTTGCTAACGAGTCAGTTGACATGACAACACCATTGCTTTACATTGCGTCTTTACCCAAAAACCCGGTTCGCTGCCCCATGATGAATGACACTGATTACACGCTCACCTCCCCCATCTCGTCCGAGGCCCAGGTCGGTCGCCGCTTACTCGGTTTAACCATCGCCTGGCACCCGGAGCGGCAGCGCATCGGCGAGCAATATATCTGCACCAACACCAATGACGCGCTGGGCTTGTCGCGCTATTTGCCGACCTTTCAAAAACCGGGTGGCGAGCGTTTGGGGCTGGGCTATAGCGGCGTCTCGCGCGAGCCGCTGGCCATTGCGCGTGATGCGGACGATGGCGTCACCATCCGCCCGCCCAATAGCCGCATGGTGGTGGAAGTGAATGGCGTGGAAATCAACGGCGAAGTGCATTTGAGTAGCGCGCAAATCGAGACTGGGGCGGTGTTGGGGCTGGGGCGCGCGGTGTTGCTGTGCCTGCACTGGATGCGCTGCCTGCCCAAGCTTAACCCGGTGGATGGTTTGATTGGCGTGGGCGAAGTGGCGATTAAAACGCGCGATCTGATCCGGCAAGCGGCGCGCACTGACGCCACCGTGCTGCTGTTGGGTGAAACCGGGACCGGCAAGGAAGTGACGGCGCGCGGCATTCATGCCTTGAGCCAGCGCGCCGCTTTGCCGCTGGTGTGTGTGAATATGGCGGCCTTGAATGAATCGCTGGCCGCGGCTGATTTGTTTGGCGCAGCCAAGGGCGCGTATACGGGCGCGGCCAGCACGCGCACGGGCTTGTTCGGGCAGGCGCAAGGCGCAACCTTGTTTCTGGATGAAATCGGCAATACCCCCACCCCGGTGCAACCGATGCTGCTGCGGGTACTGGAAACGGGCGACTACCGCCCACTGGGGGCCGAGCGTGATCTGCGCAGCACGGCGCGCCTGATTGCGGCGACCGATCAGGATTTATACGGTGGTGGATTTAATCAGGCGCTATTGCGCCGTTTGGAGAGTTTCACCATTCATATTGCACCGCTACGCGCGCGCCGTGAGGATATTGGCCTGTTGCTGGCGCATTTGCTGTTGAATAGTAAGCTGGAGGGGGTGAATGAAATTGTGTTGCCGATTGGCTTGATCAGCCGCTTTTTGAATTACGATTGGCCCGGCAATATCCGGCAATTGACGCATGTGTTAAAGCGTAGTTTGTTGGCGCTGCAACAGGGGGATATGCCGGGTTTTGATAGTCTGGTTGAAATCACACCGGAGCGTATTACAGCCAGTGCGACAGCCAGAGCGGTGGTAGCGGCGGCGACAATGCCAGCCGTCAGTGAAAGCGCGCCTGCGGCATCGACATTGGCATCGGCATTGGCATCGGCACCTGCACCGACATCGGCGCTGCCAGAGGCCGTGCCAGCTGGCCGCAAAAAGCTTACCGACATCAACGAGCAGGACATATTGGCGGCGATGCAAGCGAATGACTGGCAGATTCAGGGTGCGGCACAAGCGCTGGGGGTATCGCGGCCTTCGATGTACAAGCTGCTGGAGACGCATTCGCAAATCCGCCGGGCTGAACAAATTCCCAGGGAGGAAATTGTTCAGACACTGGAACAGTGTAGCGGCGATGTGGAAGCCTGCGCGGCGCAGTTGAAGACACCGGGCGAGGCTTTGCGGCGGTATTTGCGGATGCTGGGGTTGACAAGCTGAATCAGCACAAACTTAAATTAACACTGCGCCATCCAAGTTTGCGCTGCCCCAGCTATCTGTGCCGCCTCCTAAAATACTCCGGCCCTACCGCGATCCGCCAAAATACGCAATTATTGATTCTGTAGGTATTTCTGTATTTTGGCGAGTTCCGAACCCAAGGTTGGCCCGGCGACATCCGGTTGTGTCACTCTGCCGCCACCTAGTATAAAGCTGAAATCAAAGCCTGCCTGCTGCATATTGCCGTGACAACCCATACACCCCCCCATATTGTAATGCATGCCTTTTTGTAGGGTGTTTTTCTGAAAAGCAACATTATAGAACTTCTCACCGTCTTTGTAGTCGCTTATAGTGTTGCCGTATCCGCGCCCCGAAAATCTGCCACTGAACACCTGGAGATTATAATCGGTTTCGACGACGCTGTTGGCTTGATAGTAGGTAGAAATGTCGGCACCGACATAGGTCTTGCCGAAGGTGGTTTTCTCAATGGGACGGTGCTGCACATTGATCAGCTTGTAGTAGGCCCAAGGCGATATTGTATTGAAGTTATCAATCATATATTTATTGATAGCATCATGGACCATTTTATTCACCTTAATCACATCGGCTGTAATTGGGTGCTTACGTTTGTTCACGAGTATTTTGCCTTCAACAAGGTTTTGAAAGGGAACATTGATGTAGTAGAGCTGGCGATCCGGATTCTTGCCGGTGCTGGGATCAGTGACGGTGCTGAGCATGGGCGTAAACGTCTGATTCGAGGTCGGTGTTGAGTTGTTTGAGCTGATGTTGGGGGTAAACGGTGTCGCAGGTGGCGTCTTGACAAATCCGTTCTCATCCTCTACTGGTTTGCCTTGCGTATCGGTGATATTGTCGGCCTGTTCAAAGGTGGCAAAAATGAAATACGGCGCGCTGGGTGTTTTATGGATGATGTGGAGGGCGATCAGGGCAAGGGTTTCGTCCACAAATTCAATGCCCCCTGCTGCATTCTTTACATAGTACCGCGCCTTGGTGGTATAAAAACGACTCACATCCTCCTTGGCACCCAGCTTGCGCCATGCAGCTTTCAATTCGATCGTGCCATTCTTAAAACTAACCAAGTCGGGCGAATCGGCCTTTGGATCGCCACGATGTTTTTGAATATACGCTGCTGTTTTTTTGGCGAAGGGCTGTATTACGCCTGAGTCCCACCATCCTTTGGGTGCAATATAGTCAAACTCTGCCCTGTTTGCTTTGGCGAGAAACAAAATCTGATTTGCAAGAGACCCCGTATTTTCCCGTGCGACACCTGCGTAAATATTGTCAAGACCTATCTGACTGGCTTCATCAAGATTAATCCATGGTGTATCAGTACCCGAACCTGAGATAGGCCCGTCTTGATAGATGTAGGTCGGTTTATAGTCGTAACCGTAGTTGACTCTATCCAATGGCGGCAACCTCATTAATCCCGTACCGCTTGGGTTGAGCGTTCCTCCAGGTGGCGCGAGTCGGCCCGGGAATATTTCTGCCTTGCTGCGATACGTATGCCAAGTCAATGGTCCCTTATAATTTGGATCACCGAATTTCAATCCGAGATCGGGGGTATCGCGCGTTCCCAAAGTTTGATCCTGTGTCACAGCTGGCCAATTGAGCGCGATGAATTCGCGCCACGCAAATTTTGCGGCCTCAATCGCTGTAGCATTGGGTGCGCCGCCTGGAATGTCGGTGGGCAGTATAGGGCTGATGTGGAATACTTGTTCGGGGCCTGCTAAGGTTGATGTATGGGTGGTGGCGACGATCATGGCTGCCATCGCGACCACAATTGTTGTCGCATTAAGTTTTTTCATGGAATTTACCCCCTAAGTGTTTGGTTATTTGGTACGTTCAAATTTGAAAAACAAACTCATGACTTATTCATTCAGCACCATCAAAATGAATCATTCCTTTTCCTGACAAGAGTTGGGCACCGACCACCTTTCAGGCCTAAACCACGCGGACACCTTTGATGCCCCCCCTTCTTGTGTCCTCATAAGTACTATAGCCACCGGGCTTTTAAAAAACGACCACACTTGTCCACACTTGTCCACACCGCCAAAAAGCCTGCCTTCACCGCTGTACCGCAGCGGCAAACCGCTACGGTACGGATGCCCCCTGCTGCGGATCAAACACCGCCTCCAGCTCGTGCCCACGCTGAATCTGAAAGCAAAAACTGCCAAAGCGCAATTCACCGCGCCGCCTTTCGATGCAGTGCGCAAATGGCAGCTCCGGCGCGCATTGCTCGGCAATCTGGCTGCGCGAGCGGTGCAGCATCATGCTCAGGTGTTTC
This sequence comes from Janthinobacterium lividum, assembly GCA_945864765.1. Taxonomy (GTDB): domain Bacteria; phylum Pseudomonadota; class Gammaproteobacteria; order Burkholderiales; family Burkholderiaceae_D; genus CAMBDR01. The sequence goes on from CAMBDR010000200.1 coordinate 6,683, forward strand.
TCTTCCACCTTCAGCATGTCGGCCAGCTCGGCGGTGGCGAGCCAACCCTGGCTTAAGCCATCAAACCCCTGGCGCGCATCCGTAAAACGCCGTCTGGCCAAAATCAACAGGCAATAATGGTGAGTGCGTTCCCCGAGATCAATTTTCTTGTCCCTGGCGCGGATGGCCAATTGGATATGCTCTTCATTTTGGCTGACCAAAAAGTCAAATTGCAAATCCGGCGTGGGTGGTTTGGCGCTGACACCGTCTTCGGGCGTAACATCCACAGCCGGCTTATGAAAAAACTGCCAGCAGCGACCTGCCACGTGCAGCCTGTCGCCATCGTGCAATGGCGTGCTGCCGCTGCCATCTTCCCACCACCACAAGCCATCGGCAGCCGGGTGAATCGAGGCCTGGCGCGTATTCTGGTCCGGCAAAAAATGCAAGCCTTGCAATTTGATCGCCGCGCTGTCATGCCCGACGGGTAGCAGCAGCGGGCACGGTGCATCCAGGTTGATGACCTTGAAGCTTTGCGTGGCACCCGCTGCAAAGCGGATAATCTGGCCCACTGCCAGCGCGGTTTTGGTGTTGAACGGTATGGGCAGGCCGTCAATCAGCGTGCCATTACGGCTGTGATCGACG
>CAMBDR010000201.1 GCA_945864765.1 Janthinobacterium lividum
GCAAGACCTTGCGCCTGGACGGTGCCGATGGTTTGTTTAACACCCTCACGGATGCAAGTAAGACTGGAAAAATCAGAAAATTATGGCGTGAACACTTGGGAATCGACGAAACTGAATTGCGCACGTTCGTTCAGACCTTAGCATTCGCCACCGATCCAATATCACTGGATGACCACCGTGGAATGCTGGATATAATTTTTGAAAACCGTGGCTTGCGACGAATTCCTATCCACGAGAGTAGCTTTTTGTACGACGATTTGATGTACCAATGGCTGGGACAAGGACGGCTTGAATTTGATCGCCCATCGTTTCATCAAGCATGTAAAAGTGAAGGTTTGCTCGCAGGGCAAAGTAAGTCGGCACGGGTGTTTGGCGTGAAATCTTTTGAACACAATTTTGATCGACTGGAAGATCGCTGCGTTAAAGTTCTCGATTTGGTGAGCCGTTTCGACCAAAGAGCGATTCAGCGTGAAGAAGATTGGGCATTGGTGCTATATCCGCAACTCAAGCAATTTCTGGCTGACGCTGCACGTGCCCTTACACAAGATATGGCCAACAGCAGACTGCGTTTGGCGCTTGACGCGCATACCACGCTAGCCTTTGCCGCTGGGTCAGTGCTCGACACAAAATCCGGCTGTCATATAGAATTGGAGCAACGCTCACCCCAGCGGCAGATTTGGCATATCGGCGATAGTACATCTGATCCTGGCTGGGCAACGTGGGACTTCTCCAGTGAAGCATTCTCACCTGAAAGCAAGGATATTGCGGTGGCCGTTTCACTCACCCATAATATTGGCAGGGATGTTGGTGCGTATTTGGCGAAGGCAAATCTAAACATTCGCTGCTTGATTATGGCAACGCCAAAAACCGGGCCAAAGCAAAACAGCGTCGCAAGCGGACAACATGCCCACGAGCTGGCCGATATTCTAGCGGCGCGCCTCCGGCAGGAGCGAGGTGATGGCGCACCACATCTACATCTTTTCATCGCAGCACCAAACGCATTCACATTCTTCCTTGGCCAAAGGAAAGCTAACTTGGGTAGGGTAACACTCTACGAATATGACTTTGAAGGGGAGCGAAGCGGTTCCTATTCGCCGTCGATATCCCTGCCTTTGTGAAAAATGGATGGCGGCTTATTTTAGCGATCTGGATATCAGCTAAGCCAACAGGATCAAGGATGTAGCCGCTCATAGGTTTTGATTGAAATCCCCACATGCACCACCACTACCCAATATTACCCGCCAAATGCTTGGCGAGCATAGCAATTTGTTATATCATAACCCCATGAAACTCATCTCAAACCGAGCATTACGAGAATTCGCCACCATTCACCCCAACGCAGAAACTGGCTTGCAAAACTGGCGAAGGCTGATTGAACGAGGCACGTATTACCATTTTTCTGACCTGAAGGACACTTTTGCCAATGTTGACAAGGTTGGTGACCGATATGTGTTTAATATTGGCGGCAACAAATACCGTTTAATTGCGTCGATTTCGTTCACTACCCAACAGGTTTTTGTCAAAGCGGTTTTGACACACAAACAGTACGATTTGGAGGATTGGAAATGAGCATGACTGAAATACTTGCCCCTTGGGTGGCCCTCAATGACGCCTTGGGACTCTCCGGCCCCATCCGCGACGATGCCCACTATCAGGCGCAACTGGCGTTTGTCGAAGAATGTTTTGATACCTTCGGCGCAGACGACAGCCACCCGGTGTTTGGTCTGGTCGCCATCGTCGGCGAGCGCATCCGCGAATACGAAGCGCGCCATCACCCTTGGCCAGACACCAGCAGCCCTGCCGACGTGCTGGCCTGGCTGATGGAAGAACATCACCTGGAGCAAAAAGACCTGCCCGAAATTGGCCCCCAACCCGTGGTATCAGCCATTTTGGCTGGCAAGCGCAAACTTAACTTGCGGCAAATTACGGCATTGTCGGCACGCTTTCATATCCCTGTAAGCGCATTGATTGCCAATTAAAATCGCGCACCCAATAAAAAAGCCGCAGAATCAACATGCGGCTTTTTACTGGCACTAGCGAACAAGCGGCGTTTTATTCCATCAGTTTCACCATCATTACCAACACTTCAGCATGCTAGCCTATTGCGGTGGCAGCAAGGTGGGCACCTGGCAAACCGTAAAAGTGCCGTTTGTGGCGCAATGGCGTGATAGCGCAACCGGGATCTACCATGATATCAATCAGATTTTGGTGCGGGCGGGTAGTATCAACACCAGGCAAACCACTGATTTTCTGTTTGATGATGTGAGTTTGAATTTGCGCTATTAATGCTTGGGCAGACCAAGGGCAGAGCCAACATACTTATATCGGTTTTGTGGTGTCGTGGCTGCGACACCGCAAACCTGATGTCCCGCTTTTATGTTTGGCAACTTGAATTTTCCCAACAACGTCAGGCACCATCAACAAGCGCAGCCAGTCTGCGCAACTTCATCGCCAAAGCCCCCACGCGCTGCTGGCTGCCCCGGTCACCCGGCAAATGCCCCGGCAGCGCCTCCAGGAACCGTCCATTACCCATCAGGGTGGTGAACTCAGCACCAAGATACGCCTTCAAATGCCCGGCTGACAGCGCCACTTCATCCAACAGCGTAGCACGCCCATCGACCACGGTGATGATATCCTCCAGGTCATGGCTGCCCAAAAAGTCACCCTGACCGCGCCCTTTGAATGCCTCAATCTTGGTCGCCAAAAACATGGGGGCCGTAATCAGGCGAATGCAGAGACCGGGCGACAACTCCACCGTCCCCGCCGTCTCCACCGCCTCCGCATACCAGCGGTTATGGAAACTCAGTATATCTTCCAAAGTCGGCATCAAGTCCACGATCACGCCCTTACATTTCCAACGGCAAATTGGCGCTTCTGCACTGGTATCGTGGACAAAGCCCAAGGCGGTGAAGCGCTTTTCCAGTTGGTGGTATTCTTGTCTGGACGCCACGTGCGCCACCAGATCTACGTCGTCCGTCATGCGGATCGCTTGTGCCCGCACCGACGTGACCAAAAGGCCAACCGCGCAGCCGCCCACAAAAACCAGGGACTCGCGCAAATCCCCCAAAGCCTCCGCCACAACAGTGGCAATCGCCAGATTGGCCTCGTCCGGTCTGGGCATGGCAGGCAAGCTCAATTCAAGCGCTCCTGTAACAAGCTGGCAGCCAACTCCCGTTCCCGAGCCTGTCCGATGCGCAAGGCATCCAACAACGCCAGCAATTCATACAGTGCCGGATCGGCCTGTGCCGCCAAGGGTAGATTGCCGTATAGCGGCTGCAAGGTCGTCCCCCGGTGCGTCCCTTCCGGGTGCGGCCACACTGGTGGGTTCTCTTCGGCGAACAACACCTTCTCTTTCAAGGGGCTGACGCCGTAGGCGGTCGGAAAGCCGATGGTCATCTCGCCCCGCACTGGTGGAAACGCATATGGCGCGCCGTGCAGCATGAAAGGCAGCAAGACGCCGACGATTGGCCGAACCACGCCCTCCATTTCGATCACCAGCCGCGCCGCCAGCAGCCGCTGCACCCCGGCGTGCGCCTCAAATTGGGACAAGCGCATCTGCTGACCAAGCTCTTTATATGGCAAGCGCTCTCCGCGCAGCAGCACAAGCTTGAGCGCCAGCGCCAAATCCTGTGGTTTGAGCGACCATTGCAAGTTGGCGCTGCGCGGCTGACCAAGCTGACCAGGCATCGCGGGCGGGCGTTCAGTTCGTGTGAATTTTACGGTTTTCATATGACATGTATGCTGTTTGCATATAGCATATGATACGGCAAAAAAAGACAACATAAGAGGGAAAAATGGAATTTTAAGGAAAAATTTTCTAAAAAAAGATCACATGAAACAGATGCGTATGCTATTCGCATATAGCATACGCCGCGCGCCCCTTAATGGTTGGTTTAACGTACAAATAAAAAAGCCGCATTGCTTAACATGCGGCTTTTTTACAGAACAAACTGCGAGTACGATGTTAGTCATTACACCATTACTTCATTACTCCACCGCCTTCACCATCGATTCCAACACTTTCTTGGCATCGCCAAACACCATCATGGTTTTATCCATATAGAACAATTCATTATCCAGCCCAGCGTAGCCCGAGGCCATCGAACGCTTGTTGACGATAATGGTTTTGGCTTTATACACTTCCAGAATCGGCATGCCGGCAATCGATGATTTGGGATCTTTGGCCGCAGGATTAACCACGTCGTTCGCACCCAGCACCAGCACCACATCCACCTGGCCAAAGTCGTTGTTGAGGTCTTCCATCTCGAACACCTGGTCATACGGCACTTCGGCTTCGGCCAGCAGCACATTCATATGGCCCGGCATGCGCCCTGCCACCGGATGAATCGCATAACGCACGCTCACGCCCTGGTGGATCAACTTTTCAACCAGCTCCTTCAATGAATGCTGGGCACGCGCGACTGCCAGGCCGTAACCCGGCACAATGACCACGCTTTCCGCATTACTCATCATAAACGCCGCATCTTCGGCCGAACCGGATTTGACTGGCCGCTGAACTTGCGCACCGCCACTGCTGGCCGCAGCCGCATCGCCACCAAAGCCACCCAAGATGACGTTGAAGAAGGATCGATTCATCGCCTTACACATAATGTAGGACAAAATCGCACCCGACGAGCCAACCAGCGAACCGGCCACGATCAACATCGAGTTATTGAGCGAAAAACCAATGCCCGCAGCAGCCCAGCCGGAATAACTGTTCAACATCGACACCACCACCGGCATATCCGCACCACCAATCGGGATGATGATTAACACGCCGAGCACAAAGGCAATGGCTGTCATGATGACAAACGGTGCCCAGTTAGGTGCCCATTCCACGCCGTCCGGGCTACCCGTAAAGCAGAACACCACGCCCAGGCCAACCATCGCGATGGCCAACAGCAGGTTCAACATGTGCTGCCCCGAAAAACTGACTGGCGCGCCCTGGAACAGACGGAATTTGTATTTACCCGATAATTTACCAAATGCGATGATCGACCCGGAGAAGGTAATCGCACCGACAAACGTACCAATAAAGAGTTCGAAGCGATTACCAATCGGCAATTGCTGCTTCGCATCTTTCACAATACCAAAGGCCAGTGGCTCCGATACGGCGGCCACCGCAATGCACACCGCAGCCAAACCGATCAAGGAGTGCATCGCCGCGACCAGTTCGGGCATCTTGGTCATTTCCACCCGCTTGGCCAAAATGGTGCCGATCCCGCCACCAATCACCAAACCCGTCAGGATTAAGCCATAACCCAAGCTACCACTACCAGTGGTCGTCGTTGATTTTAGTTTAATCACCCATAAAACCGTGGTCACTACGGCAATCGCCATGCCGGTCATGCCAAAGGCGTTACCAGCACGTGCGGTGGCAGGAGAGGACAAACCCTTTAGGGCTTGAATCATGCAAATGGACGCAAACAGATACAGCAGCGTCACTAAATTAATGCTGACAAAGGACATATCCATGCTTATTCTCCCTTCGCCGCTTTAGGTTCTTTTTTCTTAAACATCGCCAGCATTCTCTGGGTGACCAGAAAACCGCCGAAAACATTCACCGCCGCCAGCACCACCGCCAGCGTGCCCATCACTTGCGCCAGCGGCTTTTCAGTTAACCCTGCCGCCAACATGGCCCCAACGATAATAATCGCCGAAATAGCATTGGTTACCGCCATTAAGGGCGTATGCAAGGCGGGTGTAACGGTCCAGACTACGTGATAGCCGACATAAATTGCCAGCACGAAAATGATGAGATTGATAATGGTATGATCGATTATAACTTCCATGATAGCCCCTTAGCTAATATCGGTAACGAAAAAAACCGTTCCTGGTGTTGATCTGCTCAGTGTTTCATTTTATAGCGCGATTTTCGATTATTGGCTTACCGTTATGCCGGTTTGCGCAATAGTTCGCCACCGTGGCAGAGCAAGGTCGCGGCCAAAATTTCATCCTCCCGATTGATGACCAGATTATTATCCTTATCAATCAACAGCTTGAGGAAGTCGAGCACGTTGCGCGCATACAAGGCCGAGGCATCTGCCGCCACCAGAGTCGCCAAATTCGGTTCGCCAATGATGTGTACGCCATGTTTGGTCACGGTTTTGCCCAGTTCGGACAAGGGGCAATTGCCACCCTGCTCCACCGCCAGATCGACAATCACCGAACCCGGTTTCATGGCTTTGACGGTTTCTTCGGAAATGAGGATGGGCGCTTTGCGGCCTGGAATTAATGCGGTGGTGATGACGATATCGGCCAGTTTGGCACGCTCATGCACCAATGCGGCCTGGCGTTTCATCCATTCAGCCGGCATGGCTTTGGCGTAGCCGCCAGAACCTTTGGCAATTTCGCGCTCTTCGTCGGTCTCGCAGGGTACGTCAATAAATTTGGCCCCGAGTGATTCCACTTGCTCTTTTACAGGTGGTCGCACGTCCGACGCTTCAATCACGGCACCCAGGCGTTTGGCAGTGGCAATGGCTTGCAAGCCGGCCACGCCCACACCCATAATCAACACCCGCGCAGCCTTGACTGTACCCGCCGCCGTCATCAACATCGGCATAAAGCGCTGGTAAGTGTTGGCTGCCATCATCACCGCTTTATAGCCTGCGATATTGGCCTGGGATGACAACACGTCCATCGATTGCGCGCGCGTGATACGCGGCACCGCTTCGAGGGCAAAGGCCGATAAGCCTGACGTTGCCATGGCGCTATTGTTATCATTATCAAATTGATTCAACATGCCGATCAAGACTGCACCCGATTTCATCATGGCGCGTTCTTCGTTTGACGGCGCGCGTACTTTCAAAACCATATCGCAGCCGAATGCATCGGCAGCCGTGCCGATGGTGGCACCAGCGGCGACAAAAGCCTCATCAATGACGCTGGACATCACGCCGGCACCCGATTGAACGATGACCTGATGTTTGCCAGCAAGGAGCTTTTTGACTGTCTCCGGGGTCGCGGCCACGCGAGTTTCGCCAGGCCTCGTCTCGGCAGGTATGCCTATTTTCATGACTCCTCCAATAAAATTTGAACTGAGGGAGTATCTTACACGCATTCCCACGACCCAAACAATGCGCACCGCCCTTATTTCCGCTTATTGCCCCTATGCGCTTCATTTATATCTGTCAAACAACGGGCTAGAATAGGGCATGACCAGAACAACAAAAAAAGCAGGTTGGAAGCGATTGCCAAGGCGCGGTAAAATGGCAACACATGGAAGGAAAATTATGGATTATCACTGCAAACCCTCGATCACAGTCGCCGCTGGCATGGCGACGGCTGGCCGTTTTTTATT
>CAMBDR010000202.1 GCA_945864765.1 Janthinobacterium lividum
GGCATTTACATTCGGGTTGCCGTCGCGGTCGCCACCGATCCAACTACCCATTTGTAAAAATACTTCACTATCGGCCGAGCTTAAATTAATCTCATCCGCTTCAAACGGGTATTGGGTGGCGATATCGGCTTCAATATCGGTGTACAACGCCGGCAATTCACGCATAAAGGTGATGCGGTAAAACGACAGGGCATTATTAATTTCATCCGCCACCGTGAGTTTGGTAAAGCGCAACATCCGGGTTTGCCACAGCGTGGCAATGCAGGCGTGAAGCAGGGTGGTGTTTTCCAGCCGCTCTTTGGGGGTTAAGGCGCGGTCGCGTTCGGCCAACAGGCGCGCTACCTCACGCTCGGCATCCAAAATACTTTTGCGCTGTACTTCGGTGGGGTGGGCGGTCAAGACTGGCGAAATAAACGAGTCGCGGAAAAATTGTTTGACCTGGGTGCCACTCACACCCGCTTCGCTCAGGCGTTTTAAGGCATACCCGATGCTGCCAGCCTGGGCCGGTTCTTCTGCCAATAAGGCGGCGCGCCGGGTGCGGTTTTGGTGTTGGTCTTCGGCAATATTGGCGAGGTGTGAAAAATAGGAAAATGCCCGTACCACCGAATTGGTTTGATCACGCGTGAGTTTTTTGAGCAGGCGATCCAGTTCTGCCCCGGATTTGGCATCGGGCCGGCCATCGGAACCACGCCGGAACCTTACCGCCGTTTGGCGTATGGTTTCAACAATTTCGAATACGTCAGAACCTTCCTGGTCACGTAGCACATCTCCCAATAGTCGGCCCAGGAGGCGGATGTCTTCCTTTAGTGCAAGATCGGGATCGACTTCGGGTTTGCTGATTTTTGCCGAAGCAGTCGGCGTTTTGGCTGCCGCTGAGACGCCGGGACGTTGGGACACGGGGGGGGCTTTTTTTGCCATGATAAAGGTTCGCTTAAAATAAATGAAAAGATTAAATAAAATACGGCCTTCGCCACGGATTGCGTCGATTTGCTGCAAGGACGCATGATAAACTTGTGGAACATCAGTGCGTGCAATGTTGTCCTGCATTGTTTATTGATCCGGTTCGCATCAATTCCCAGAAAAAATCCATTTTGAAAGTAGAATCCGTTGAATATTCCAGTGAAACTTCCGTCAAAACTGATTATTGCTTCGCGTGAAAGTCGCCTTGCCATGTGGCAAGCGCAAGATGTTCAAGCGAGGCTGTCGCTATTATATCCGCAGTGCAGCATCGAAATTCTCGGGATGACCACGCGTGGCGATCAAATTCTTGATCGCAGCCTGGCCAAAGTGGGCGGTAAAGGCTTGTTTGTGAAAGAGTTGGAGTTGGCGCTGGCCGATGGGCGTGCCGATTTGGCCGTGCATTCGCTTAAAGATGTGCCGATGGAATTGCCTGAAGGCTATGCTTTGAGCGCTTATCTGGAGCGTGAAGACGCGCATGACGCGTTGGTTTCGAACCAATATCAAAGTTTGGATCAATTGCCGCCCGGCTCCATTGTTGGCACCAGTAGCTTGCGGCGGCAAGCCTTGATTGCCGCACGTTACCCGGATTTAATCATTCAACCTTTGCGTGGTAATTTGGATACGCGGCTGGGTAAATTAGATCGCGGTGAGTATGCCGCCATCATCTTGGCCTGTGCTGGCCTGAAACGCCTGGGCCTGGCTTCACGCATCGCCGCACTGTTGCCGTTTGAGCAAAGTTTGCCAGCGGCCGGGCAGGGCGCAATGGCGATTGAAGTGTTTGATCGCGGCCAGGATTGGTTGCCGATGTTGGCGGCATTGAATCATGCGCCAACCGAAAGCGCCACCCGCTGTGAGCGCGCGGTCTCGCGCGTGTTGGGTGGGAGTTGTCAAATTCCTTTGGCGGCCCATGCCACCTTGCAAGGCGAAGTGTTGTATTTACGTGCCATGGTGGCCAGCGTGGACGGTACGCGCATGGTCAGCACGGAAGTCAGTGGCCCGATGGATCAGCCAGAACAGCTTGGCCAGCAAGCGGCCGAGCAATTATTGGCGATGGGGGCGCAAGAAATTCTGGCGCAATGTCAAGCATGAGCCGACCTACCGTTGTTATTACCCGGCCCTTGGCTCAGGCGCAACATTTTGCCAGGCGCGTCAGTGCTGCGGGCATGAATTGCAACGTGGAAGTATTGCCTTTGCTGGATATTTTGCCATTGGAGGATAGCACGGCCTTGCGCCAGTGCTTGGCCGATCTGACGCCTTATGCTTTGGTGGTATTTGTTAGCCCGAATGCGATTCAAGCCGCCTGGCCACATTGCCCGTACTGGCCGCGTGAGGTATCGTTGGCGGTGATGGGTGAAGGCGGGCTGGCTGAGCTGGCGGTACATGGTGTGAATCAGGAAAATCGCACCATCCACCACCCTTTGGACCCCTTGCAAACCGATTCCTCAACCCTGGTCAAAGCGCTCGACTTGCCGTCACTGCGCGGTAAAGCAGTTTTGGTGATCCGTGGCGAATCAGGGCGTGAATTGTTGGCCGACGTGTTGCGTGAAGCGGGCGTTATCGTGCATCAGGTGGCAGCCTATCGGCGGCAAGCGCCCGTTTTTGATGCCATCCGGCGGATTCAATTGTTGGAGATGTTGGCAGTCGATTCACGTTGGGTTATTACCAGTTCCGAAGCCTTGCGCAACTTAATGAAATGGGTCGAATCCCTGGAAGATTCACGTTATGTTGTTGGAATACAACGGAAGTCATTGGTCGTTCCGCATGTCCGTATTGCGGAAACCGCACAGTCACTTGGATTTGATAAGGTATTGCTGACTGGATCAGGGGACGAAGCACTGCTTGCCGCGTTACAATCTAATTTATGAACGACTTACCACACACCCAATCTGAGCCAACGGCTCCCCCCGCGTCTGCCAAGCCAGAGGCGGCTTTACCTTTTTCTGACGCCGCTGGAGCGCCAGCCGCTGGATCGCCAGCCGCTGCGCCTGCACCTCAGCCAGCCGCTGCGGCCGCACCTGCGGCAGCACCCATCTACCTACCCGTAGCGAGCGCACCAGCTTCCAATGAGCGCGGCTTGATCGTTGCGGTCGCCATCCTGGCTTTGTTGCTGGGGGTGCAATGGTATTCCAGTCAAACGGAAATTCGCAGCTTGCGTGAAGCGGTTGCCAATCGTTTGCAAGCGGGCGATGTCAGCAATATTGAAACTCGGGCCATTGCCAAATCGCTGCAAGATAGTAATCGCGATTGGCAAGCCAAGGTTACCCAATTGGAAAACAAGCAGCTTGAAGCGCAGAGCCAGCAATTGGCTTTGGAACAGTTGTATCAGGATTTATCCAAAAACCGGGATGAATGGGCTTTGGCCGAGATTGAACAAGTCATTTCCACCGCCAGCCAGCAATTGCAATTGGCGGGCAATGTGCAAGGTGCTTTAATTGCCTTGCAAAATGCGGATCGCACCTTGTCGCGCTCGGACAAGCCGCAATTTATTACCATCCGCCGGGCGATCGCCAAAGATACCGAAAAATTAAAGTCTTTGCCCTTGCTCGATCTGACGGGCATTGCGGTGCGGCTTGACAGCGTGATTGGCCAAATCGATAGTTTGCCTTTGTTGTCCGATGAAAAACCGCCGCAGCCAGTGAGCCAGCCCAAAGCGCCATTGCGTATTTTGCAGCGCTCTGGCGTCAATGAAAAGAAAACCGAACCAGTACCAGCCACCAGTTGGTTCCAAAGCCTGGAAGATACGCTGCAACGCTGGAGCCACGAAACCTGGCTGGATGTGCGCCAATTGGTGCAAGTGCGCACGGTGGATAAACCGGATGCCTTGTTGATGACGCCAACCCAGGCCTTTTATGCGCGTGAAAATGTTAAGTTACGCCTGTTGAATGCGCGTTTGGCCTTGCTCTCGCGCAATGAATCAGCGTTTCGTAGCGATATGATCGCGGCACAGGATGGCATTACCAAATTCTTTGATACCCGCGCCAAGCAAACCCAAACTGCTCAGGCATTTTTAAAGCAGGTTCAAGGCAGCAATTTATCGATTGAGATGCCGAATCTGTCTGCCAGTCTGGATGCGGTACGTAACTACAAAGCGAAGCCCTGATCATGTTGCGACTCTTTTTCTGGTTTGTAGCATTATTGGCTGGCGCGATTGGTTTGGCGATTGTGGCGCGTTTTAATCCGGGCAATGTGGTGTTGTTTTATCCGCCCTATCGGGTTGACTTGTCGCTGAACCTGTTTTTGTTGTTGGCCGCAACGCTGTTTGTTTTGATCTATATGATCGTGCGCACTTTCCGCAATATGATGAAAATGCCTGCCAAAGTGTCTGCCTATCGCTCGCGCAAGCGGGAGCTGGAAGCCAATAAAGCATTGCGTGACGGTTTAAAGGCTTTATTTGAAGGGCGCTTTGGCCATGCTGAAAAAGCATCGCAAAAAGCCTCTGAATTACCTGCCAACGCACCTTTGGCGGCCTTAATTGGTAGCCGCGCCGCGCATAGCATGGGGCAGCGTGAGCGGCGTGATCAATGGCTGGCGCGTTTGGAGCCAGATGCACCATTTAAATCAGCGCGCTTGATGACGATGATTGAATTATTGGTGGACGACCACCGGGCCGATGCGGCGCTGGATGCGGTGCGCGAATTAAATCAATCCGGGGTGCGCCATATTCATGCTTTGCATTGGGCTTTGAAGGCCAATCAACAAGCCAAAAACTGGAAAGAGGTGTTGCGCCTGGTGAAAATACTGGATAAGCGCCACGCCTTGCACCCGGTGCTGGCGGTGCGTTTGCGCGAATTGGCTTATGAAGATTTATTGGGTGATGTAACCCTTGATGGTGATGCGCTGCAAAAAGTATGGCAAAGTGTGGCTCCGGAAGACAAGTTGCGCCCCTTTGCCGCATTGCGTGCCGCGCGCGCCTTTAATCAACGTGGCATGCATGAAGATGCGATCAAAATATTGGAACGGGTTTTATCGCAACAATGGGATGAGCGTTTGGTGCGGGCTTATCGTGAATCGGTCGCTGGCGAAGGAACGGCGGTGCTCTTGTCGCAAATTGAAAACTGTGAGGCCTGGCTCACGCAATACCCAACCGATGCCGAACTGACGCTCACGCTCGGCGTTTTATGTCTGCGGCAAAAGTTGTGGGGCAAGGCGCAGCGCTATTTGGAACAAGCCTTGGCCGATGCGACTGACGCAGGCAAAGTGCGTGAAGCCCATTTAAAGTTAGCACAAATGCATGATTCGCTACAGCAAGATGAGCGGGCAGCTTATCATTATCGACAATGTGCACTGGCCAATCTGCTGTAAATGTTGCTGTTGATTAGGTATAATCTGGCTTTTGCGAAATCCCCCCGTTTTTTACATCACCAAGAGAAATTATCATGAGTTTAAACAAAGTGCCTTCAGGACGTGATTTGCCCAATGATTTTAATGTCATCATCGAAATTCCGATGAATGCCGATCCGATCAAGTATGAAGTGGATAAAGATTCCGGCGCGATTTTCGTTGATCGCTTTATGGGCACCGCCATGCATTACCCGGTCAATTATGGCTATATTCCGCATACCATTGCGGGTGACGGTGATCCGGTGGACGTATTGGTGGTAACACCGTTTCCCTTATTTCCCGGCGTGGTAGTGCGCTGCCGCCCGATTGGCATCTTGAAAATGACTGATGATGGCGGTGAAGACGCCAAAGTCCTGGCCGTTCCTGTGAATAAAGTCTTGTCGATTTACAGCAAATGGGAATCACCCGATGACGTGAATGAATTATTGCTGCGCCAAATTCAACATTTCTTTGAGCACTATAAAGATTTGGAAGCGGGTAAATGGGTCAAAATTGGCGGTTGGGAAGGCACCGATTCCGCCCGCGCTGAAATTATGGCGGGCGTTGAAGCTTTTAACAAGTCGGAAGATAAGCCGCAGTATTGATTCAGTGACTGGTTCAATCTAGTCCGCTTTTGTGTTGGCCAGCGTGCAGGGTGGGGTGGTGCGGAAGGGGTTACGTTCATTTAACTCATCCAGATACTGCGCCATACTGCCGCGTTCGCGCTGTAAAAAATGCTCGACCGCATCGGCAAAGGCCGGATGCGCCAGCCAGTGCGCTGACCAGGTGGTATGCGGTAAAAAGCCGCGTGCCATTTTGTGTTCACCTTGGGCACCGCCTTCAAAACAGGCAATTTTTTGTGCAATACAAAATTCCAGCGCCTGATAATACGCTGTTTCAAAATGCAGGCAGGGCACATGCTGTAACGCGCCCCAATAGCGGCCGTACAAAGTGTGTTGATTGTGGATTAATAGCGAAGCGGCGATGCGCTCGCCATGCTGTGTGGCGATAATCAGTAAAATATTTTCTGGCATACTGGCTCGGATGCGTAAGAAAAAATCCAGATTCAGATAGGGGCTGGAATGATGGTCGGCATAGGTGTGGTTGTAGCAACGCACAAAAAATTGCCAGTCATTATCGCTGCTGGCATGGCCCGGTATCTGCTCAAATTGCACGCCCGCTTGCGCCACCTTGCGTCGTTCGGCCAAAATGTTTTTACGCTTTTTGGCTTCCAGCGTGGATAGAAAATGCGCAAAATCCTGATAATTGTGATTGATCCAATGAAATTGCACACCCTGGCGTAACATAAAGCCGTGTTCAGACAAAGCCTGTGATTCGGCTTGTGAGGTAAACAGGACGTGGCAGGAAGAATTTAAGCCTTGCGCGCAGTGTTGGCACAGGGCTGCAATCAGGGCTTGCCGGGCGGGGGCATCGCGCGCCAGCAGGCGCGGGCCAGTCACCGGGGTGAAGGGAATGGCGCATAAAAGTTTTGGGTAGTAGTCAAGGTCGTTTCGTTGGTAAGCATCGGCCCAGGCCCAATCAAAGACATATTCACCATAGGAGTGCAATTTACGGTACAGTGGCATGGCGGCGACTAATTCTTCGTCTTGCCACAGCGTTAAGTAGTGCGGTATCCAACCACTTTTGGCGCAGGCACTGCCGGATTCATGCAAACTGTGTAAAAACGCATAACGCAGGAATGGGTTGAGCGTGGCCGGGTTGGCCGGGTTGGCCGTGTCTGCCGGGTTGGCGGCCAGCAAGCCATCCCATGCGGCGGCACCAATTTCAGACAAACAAGAAACAAAGCGTGTGTGTAAGCGCATGCATTAACCAATCTGCTTTAGAATGTGGGTTGTTATGAAATGAACCATGATGACTATGATCGTAAATGTTGCTCTTGCCCAAATGAATCCCACGCTTGGCGATTTAACCGCCAATTGTGAGCGTATCCTTGCCTGCGCGCGGCGCGCCCATGCCATGGGGGCTGACGTATTACTCACGCCGGAATTATCCCT
>CAMBDR010000203.1 GCA_945864765.1 Janthinobacterium lividum
ACCGCCCCGGTTACCAGACAAACCTTTGATGAAGTATTCGTGCCAACTTACGCGCCCGCCGCGATGGTGCCAGTACGTGGCCTGGGCCTCGAATTATGGGATCAACGCGGTAAGCGCTATCTCGATTTCACCGCCGGTATTGCCGTCAGCAGCCTCGGTCATTGCCACCCGGTGTTGGTGCAGGCACTGAAAGATCAATCAGAAAAACTCTGGCATTTGAGTAATGCCTATACCAATGAACCGGTTTTGCGTTTGGGTTTGGCCCTGACCCAGGCCACCTTTGCCGACAAAGTGTTTTTCAGCAATTCCGGCGCAGAAGCCAATGAAGCGGCGCTGAAACTGGCACGCAAATATGCCAGCAAAAAACATGGCGACAAGAAAACCCGCATCATTTCTTGCAAAAATTCTTTCCATGGTCGTACTTTGTTCACGGTCTCGGTTGGCGGTCAGCCCAAGTACACCGAAGGTTTTGGCCCGGTGCCACCGCACCTGACACACATCCCCTTTAACGATATCGAAGCGGCCAAGGCAGCGATGGGCGATGATGTCTGCGCGATCATGGTGGAACCAGTGCAAGGGGAGGGCGGTGTGGTGCCCGCCACCAAAGAATACCTGCAAGCCCTGCGTGATTTGTGTAACCAATTTGGCGCAGCCCTGATTTTTGATGAAGTGCAAACCGGGGTTGGCCGTACTGGTAATTTGTATGCGTATATGGGTTATGGCGTCACACCCGATATTTTAACCACCGCCAAAGCCCTCGGTAATGGCTACCCGATTGGTGCCATGCTCACCACCAATGAATTTGCTGCCGTGTTCGTGGTCGGCACCCATGGCACCACTTACGGCGGCAACCCGATGGCGGCGACCGTGGCCCTGAATGTCATCAATGTCATTTGTCAGCCCGGCTTTATGGAACGTGTACGCGAAGCTTCCGCTAAAGTCATTGCCATGTTGGAAGGCGTGGCGCGCGATTACCCTGAAGTGTTTGCCGTGGTGCGCGGCCAGGGCTTGTTATTGGGTATGGCGTTGCAGCCCGCGCATGCCGGTAAATCGAAAGACATTACCCGCGCTTGCGAAAATCTTGGTTTGATGTTGTTGGTGGCCGGCCCGGATGTGGTGCGTTTGGCCCCGGCATTAATCATCAGCGACGAGCAAATCGTCGAAGGCGAGCAGTTAATGCGCGCCGGTATTGACGCTTACCTGGCCGCTGCCAGCAAATAAGATCAGGTACAGCGCGTCATGCAGCCATGGCGCGCTGACCCCGGTTTTCTTACAATTTTAATTATCCGATCTACTATTTTGGGGCCTGCTACGTTTTGTACGCGCCCCGGCGTAGCGATTTGGGGAGCAGATTATGGTGGTAGTTCGTCCGGTAGAGCTGAGTGATATTCCAGCTTTGGAGGTTTTGGTGGCGAAGGCTGCGCAAGGCGTGCATACCTTGCCGCGCACGCGTGACAAGCTGGAACAGGCAGTGGAGCGCTCAATCGCGTCATTTGCTGCCACCATCGATATGCATGGCGAAGAATCGTATGTGTTTGTGTTGGAATCTGAAGCCGGGGCGAACCCCGGCATCATCGGCACCGCCTCGATTTTTGCCACCGCTGGCACCAATGGCACCTATTTTGCCTTCCGTAATGACGTGGTGCAACATGTCTCGCGTGATTTGAACATCAGCCATAGCGTGCATGCGCTCACCTTGTGTTCCGAATTGACTGCCTATTCGCAACTGGCGGGTTTTTATCTGAACGCCGGGCATGGCGCAAGCGAAAAAAGCAGTAAGCAAGATGCCGCGCTGTTGTCACGCGCGCGCTTGCTGTTTGCCGCTTGCGCACCGCATCGCTTCAGTGATCGCTTCTTTGTGCCCCTGGCCGGCATGACCGATGCCAACGACGAATCCCCGTTCTGGAATGCGCTGGGGCGTAAATTTTTCCAGATGGATTTTCTGGATGCCGAGCGCATCATCGAAGGCGCGCGTAATCGCACCCTGATCGTCGAACTGATGCCACCTTACCCGGTCTACGTGCCGCTGTTGCCGGGTGACGCCCAGGCGGCGATGGGGCAAATTCATCCCGAGAGCGCCTTGGCCTATGAATTATTGGCCGATGAAGGCTTTGAGGCCGATGAATACGTCGATATTTTTGACGGTGGGCCGATTTTGCTGGCCCATAAAGATTCCTTGCGTACCCTGCAAGAGGCCAGCCTGCGCGTGGTAGAAATTGGCCAACCGCCCCAGCAAGCCCCCAGCATGATGTTAGGCAACCGCTCGGAACGGCAGTTCCGCGCCGTGCATGCGCCCTGTAGCTTGACCGAACACAGCGTGCGCATCAGCAATGAAGTGGCACAAAAATTGGGTGTGGCGGCGGGTGATGCGCTATTTTGCGTGACTATTTGAGACGGGTGAATCCATGTTAGTTGTTCGTGCCATTAAAGAAACCGACCTCGACGCATTGCTCGATATGGCCAATAAAGTCGGTGCCGGGATGACCACCTTAAAGCCGGATCGTGAACGTCTGGCCGCGCGCATTGAGGTGGCGTGCGCCTCATTTGCCGAGAAAATTCCACCCCATCAGCGCGATTATTTATTCGTCATGGAAGACACTGGCAATGGCCAGGTGGCGGGGGTGTGTGCGATTAAGGCGGCGGTCGGGCTGGATGAGCCATTTTATAATTATCGACTCGGCATCCAGGTGCATTCCAGCCGTGAGTTGGATATTTTTACCCGTATGGAAACGCTGTATTTGACCAACGATTTAACCGGCAGCAGTGAATTGTGTTCGCTGTATTTGAATCCGGAATACCGCAGCGGCTTTAACGGCAAACTCTTATCCAAAAGCCGACTGATGTTTATGGCGCAATTTCCGCATTTATTCAATGAAAAAATCATTGCCGAAATGCGTGGCTTCCAGTTGCCTGATGGCACCTCGCCGTTTTATGAAGGCTTGGGGCGGCACTTTTTTAAATTGGATTTTAATTATGTCGATGAACTCACCAGCATCGGTAAAAAGGCGTTTATTGCCGAACTGATGCCACGCCAACCGCTGTACGTCGCGTATTTGCCGCAAGCGGCACAGGATGTGGTGGGCCAGGTGCATACCAGCACCGTGCCAGCGCGCCGCATGTTGGAGCAAGAAGGCTTGTACTATGAAGGCTATGTCGATATTTTTGATGCCGGCCCGACCTTGCAAGCGCGCTTGCGCGAGCTGCGTTCCCTGCGTGAGAGTGTGTTGACGATATTTGATCCGCATGCCGCAGGCGCTTATTATGCCGGACAGCATGCCAACGAGCTGCCCCGCTCCGAGGCCGCCAAGCCGGAACCATATCTGGTCGCCAATACCGATTTACAGAATTTCCGCATCATCGTGTCCGAAACGCAACCCGTACACGGCAAAATTGCGCTGTCGGTGCAAGATCAACGCTTGTTGGCTTGCACCTCCGGCGACCCGGTTCGCACTCTCTCTCTGAATCCAAGGAAACCAAGTCATGTCTGATCAAAATACCACCCTTGCGGCAGGCGTTAGCCATTTCATCAACGGTCAATGGCTGGCGGGCAGCGGCCCCGCTTTGCACGCCGTCAACCCGGCAGATGGACAAACCAGTTGGCACGGTCATGCCGCCACCGAAGCGGACGTGGCCCAGGCTTGTCAGGCTGCGCGTGGCGCATTTTACGGCTGGGCTACCACGCCGCTGGATGAGCGCATTGCCATTTGCCAACGCTTTCGTGATCTGTTAAAAGAGCATACCGAAGCGCTGGCGCAATTGATTTCGCTCGAAGTGGGCAAACCGCTGTGGGAAGCGCGCACCGAAGTGGCCACCATGGCCAATAAAATTGATATCTCGGTGCAATCCTACAACGCCCGCACAGGTGTCAGCCAAGCCAAAATTGCCGATGGCGATGCGGTATTGCGCCATCGCCCACATGGCGTGTTTGCCGTGTTTGGGCCGTATAATTTCCCCGGCCATCTGCCCAACGGCCACATCGTGCCCGCGCTCATCGCCGGCAATACCATCGTGTTTAAACCCAGTGAATACGCACCGCAAACCGCGCTCAAAACCGTGCAACTGTGGCAGTTGGCGGGCGCGCCTGCGGGGGTGGTGAACTTGATCAATGGCGCGCGCGATACCGGCGTGGCCCTGGCCAATAACCAAGAACTGGATGGCTTGTTATTTACCGGAAGCTGCCAAACCGGGGTGAGTTTACACAAGCAGTTTGCCGGGCAGCCGGGCAAAATGCTGGCGCTGGAAATGGGCGGCAATAATCCGCTGGTGGTGTGGGATGCGGCTAATCTGGACGCTGCCGTGCATCATGCCATTTTCTCGGCCTTTGTCAGTGGCGGCCAGCGTTGCACTTGCTCGCGCCGTATGATCGTGCAAGACAATGCGGCGGGTGATGCCTTCGTTAAGCGTTTGGTGGAAGTGGCGGGTAAATTGGTGATCGGTAAATCCGACGCCGAACCGGCACCGTTCATGGGGCCGGTGGTGTCAAGCAAAGTAGCGGCAAATTTGCTCAAAGCGTATCACGATTTGATCGCCAAGGGCGGCACTTCCTTGCTGGAAATGCGCCACCTCGATACCAATACCGGCTTTGTTTCAGCCGGGATTGTGGATGTCACCCAAGCCGTTGGCATACCGGATGAAGAATGGTTTGGCCCCTTGCTGCAAATTTACCGCGTGGCCGATTTTGTCGAAGCCATGAAGGTTGCCAATAATACCTCGTTTGGCCTGGCTGCGGCCTTGATTTCCGACGACGCCGCACTGTGGCAGCGTTTCCTGATCGAAGCACGGGCCGGCGTGGTCAACTGGAACCGCCCCACCACCGGTGCTGCCAGCAGCGCACCCTTTGGCGGGGTGGGGCAATCGGGTAATCACCGCCCCAGCGCGTATTATGCGGCTGACTATTGCGCTTATCCGGTGGCATCGATTGAGAATGCGGTATTGGAAATGCCAGCCAAATTATCGCCCGGTATGATTTTTTGATGATTTTCGATTGATTGATCATGCCTGAGGGCAAATAAGCGCCTTGCCGGATTTTGCTGTAAATATGACACAGCCAAACCCGGCAAGCAGCAACAAAAACACGGTTTTAGCAGATTCAAGTTGCAGTTGCGGCGCAGATGCTGCACTGTTAACGATGGAGTTCCAAGCCTTGGCAAGCCGTCGTCAGTCTTATCCTGAACGACAGCGCTCGGTAAAATATTTTTAAAATATTTGTAAAAAATAAAGCGGCCAGGGTTTCATTGACCATTCTCACCAGGAGGCAGTATGCAGGGTTCTAAATTGTTGGCAGGGTTGTTGGGTGTGCTGGGTTTAAGCGTGGCAAGCATGAATGTGGCCGCGCGCACCTGGGATGAAATCAAAGCCGATGGCAAGATTATCATTGCATCCGAAGGGGCTTATCCCCCGTTTAATTATTTTCAGGGTTCCACACTGACCGGGTTTGAAATTGAAGTGGGCAACGCAGTTGCCGCCAAAATGGGCGTGAAAGTCGAGTGGAAAGCGCTCGGTTTTGACGCCTTACTCACCGGTTTGCGGCAAGACCGTTGGGATTTGGTGATTGCTTCCTTTGGTGTGACCGACGAGCGTAGCAAGGCCGTGACCTTTACCCAACCACACTATTGCAGCGGTGGCGTGATTGTTTCCAAAAGCGATGCCATTCGTACCGTCGATAGTTTGACCGGTAAAACCGTGGCCGTGCAAACGGGCACCACCTATTTTGAAAATATCAAAAAAGTCCCTGGCATTAAAGAAGTGCGCAACCTGCCGCAAGATACCGATGCCCGTGCTGCCTTGCAAAATGGCCGGGTTGATGTGTGGGTGACCGATAAATTTGTCGCCAAAGCCGCGCTCGATACCAATGCCAGCGGCGGTTTGAAAATCGGCGAACTGGTGTTTGTGGAAAAAATCGCTGCGGCGGTAAAAAAAGGCAACAGCTCACTGGCCACTGCTTACAACAAGGCCTTGGGTGAGGTTTTGGCCGACGGCACATTTAAGGCCATCTCCGAGAAATACTTCAAGGAAGATATTCGCTGCAAATAAATGCCGCAATCAATGCGGATTTGTGTGCATGAGTGCGTATTCGTGTGCATGAGTGCGTATTTAGCGATGGTTTTTCCTAAGCCAATCAGGAGGCTGGTTTGAATTTTCTTAATTCGATGTATCCCCCCACGTGGTCGCGCCAGCGTAAAAGCGCGGTAACGATTGCGCTGGCGATGGTGCTGATGGTCGCCTTTCTTTTTAGTCTGTCGAGCTTGCTCAGCCTGATGCCCAGCCCGATCGGGCCTGCCGCCAAGCAATTTGCGGATGGCGCGAAAGTAACGGTATGGTTGACCCTGGCTTCCGGCCCCTTGGGTATTGTGATCGGTATTTTGATCGCGCTGGCCAAGTTGTCGAAATTGCCGCCACTGCGTTGGTTTGCCGACTTTTATATCTGGGTTTTGCGTGGCACGCCGCTCTTGGTGCAAGTGATGTTTGCCTATTATGCCCTGCCGGCCAGCTTTCAGTTATCCGAGTTTAATGCTGCGGTCATTGCCCTGGCGCTAAACGTGGGGGCGTACAATGCCGAAGCGATTCGTTCCGGTATTTTGGCGGTGCACAAAGGTCAAACCGAAGCAGCGCGCTCGCTGGGCTTAAGCCCTTTGCAAACCTTTTTTGACGTGGTGTTTCCGCAGGCGTTTCGAATTTCCTTACCGCCGTTGGTGAATAATATCGTGGCCTTACTCAAAGATTCGAGTTTGGCCTATGTGATTGGCGTGGTCGAATTATCGAATATCGCCAACCGGGTGCGGGCAGAATCATTTGAACCGATTCCGGTATTCATCACCATTGCTTTGGTGTATTTGATCCTGACTTCCATCATGACGCAAATTTCTGATGCAATTGAACGCCAGTTGGATGTGGAGCGTCACTAATGAGCCAAATCACAGAAACTTCAGCACAAACCCCGGACGGGCGCAAACCATTTATCACGGTTGCGAATATCAACAAGCACTTTGGCAAGTTTCACGTCATTCAAGACGTGAGCACCCAGTTTTTCCAAGGTGAAGTGGTCGCCATTATCGGGGCCTCTGGTTCCGGTAAGTCCACTTTCTTGCGCATGTTGAATCGGCTCGAAACCCACGATAGCGGCACCATCGTGATCGACGGGATCGAACTCAACAGCAATCTGAAAAACATCGATGCCGTGCGGCGTGAAGTGGGGATGGTGTTTCAAAGCTTTAACCTGTTCCCGCATCTCACCGTGATGGACAACATTACCCTGGCACCGCGCCG
>CAMBDR010000204.1 GCA_945864765.1 Janthinobacterium lividum
AATGGTTTTCAAGCCATTGACGGTCAACATATTGTTTTCGATGAATTCCACGGCGATGTCGCGGTTCGGGCTGGCTTTGGAAATCATGGCACCCAATACACCAATGAAAGGCGAGGCGGCTTTACCGTTCACGCTGGGGATCGGTGCCACGCCAAAGTTGATTTTGGCTTTTTTGGCGTTATCCCATGCCCATGGGCCATTGATCATCATGGCCACTTTGCCGGAAGCAAAACCGGCTTCCATTTCAGAGTAACCCGAACCCTTGGCCATGACACCGCCATTGATCAGTTTCATCAGTGTTTCAACCCCAGCCACCGCACCAGCATTATTCACGCCCGTTTTTGTTGCATCAAAATTGCCGTCATCTTTAATCGCGAAGGGGAAACCACCGCCTGCTGCCAACAAAGGCCAGGTAAAGAAGGTGTTGTTGTAATCCCATAAAATGGCATGTTTGCCGGAGGTTTGCAGTTTTTTGTCCAGTGCAATCACTTCGTCAAAGGTTTTCGGTGGAACCGGCACCAGGTCTTTGTTATAAATCAGCGAAATCGCTTCGATCGACATTGGGTAGCCCCAGGTTTTGCCGCCCACGGTGAAGGCATTCCAGGCCAATGGTTGAATCGCAGCGCGCGCTTCTTTGCTGGGGCTTAACGGTTGCAACAAACCGCCGCTGATCCATTCGCCGATACGGTCATGTGGCCAAATCCAGATGTCCGGACCCTTGCCAGCCGAGGCGGCTTGCTGGAACTTGACTGGTGCGTCATCGGGATGTTCCACGGTCACTTTGATGCCGGTTTTTTTGGTGAATTCTTCCCCGATCTTGGCGATGCCTGCGTAACCTTTGTCGCCGTTAATCCAAATCAACAAGCTGCCCGCTTCTGCCGCGTGCGCCATGCTGCTAAAACCTCCCAGGGCTGCCAACATTACACCAGCCGCGATCAGCGTTCTTTTTGTGCTTGATACTTTCATTTTCGTCTACTCCATTGTGTCACGAGGCATTAAGAAAACCCGGTGGTGCTGCTCGCGTATCGCACCGCCCGAGCGGGAAGAAAAACCCAAAAATACGACTAACTTATTAAACCATATTATGTTGCTAAAAAAGCTTAGCGGATGACTTTGCCATCGGCAGCAAACACATGGGAGCGTGCCGGCATAATCGTCAAATACACATTTTGTCCCTTGTTAAACTGCACATCCGGTTCTGCCCGTACTACCACCGGATCAGTATCTTTGCTGACATCGACATAGATATAGCTGATGTCGCCCAAACGCTCAACCGCATGCACTTGCACGGGAATTGCATTGCCGCCGATATTGGTGGTGGCCAGGGTCAGATGCTCGGGCCGCGCGCCCACGGTCACTGCCGCACCGACCGCAGGCAGCTGATCCAGCGTGGCATGCACCACGCCCCCGGTGGCTACCGCAACAGCACAATTGCCTGCTTCCGGCGTGGTATTTTGAATGACCGTGCCTTTTAAAAAGTTCATGCGCGGCGAACCCATAAAGCCAGCTACGAATAAATTGTCCGGGCGGTGATACAGGGCCAAGGGTGCGCCAACCTGTTCGATCCGGCCCGCATTGAGTACCACAATCCGGTCGGCCAGAGTCATGGCTTCCACTTGATCGTGGGTCACGTAAATCATGGTGGAACGCAGTTCGCGATGCAAATTGGCCAGCTCAATACGCATTTGCACGCGCAGTGACGCGTCCAGGTTGGAGAGTGGTTCGTCAAATAAAAACACATCCGGTTTGCGCACAATGGCGCGCCCAATCGCCACCCGCTGCCGTTGCCCGCCGGAGAGTTCTTTGGGTTTGCGTTGCAGCAGTGGCTCAATGCGCAAAATGGCGGCGGCACGGTTGACGGCTTCTTCCATTTCGGCTTTTTTCATGCCTGCCAGCTTTAAACCGAAGGCCATGTTTTCTGCCACGCTCATGTGCGGGTAGAGCGCATAACTTTGGAACACCATGGCGATACCGCGCTGGGCTGGCGGGGTATCATTCATACGCTTGCCACCGATGAATAAATCACCCGCGCTAATTTCTTCCAGACCGCAGATAGTCCGTAGCAGCGTCGATTTGCCACAACCGGATGGCCCCACGAAGACAATAAATTCGCCATCGGCAATGGTCAAATCGATGCCATGCAAGGTTTGCACTTTGTCGTAGTTTTTCTTAATCCCGGTTAATTGTAGGCCTGCCATTTTTCTTTCCTCGTGCGATTTAAATTGGGGTATTCATTATGACTGCTTATGACTGCTTATGACTGCTTATGACTGCTTATCGCTGCTTTGATGCGCCGAGCAAACCAAACCACGCGCCGTGGGCAGGCAAGGTCAAGGTGGCATCTTGCGCCGTTCCCGCCAAACCGTGCCCTTCGAGTGAGACTGCGCCAACCGCTTGAGGCAACATAAAACTCAACGCCTGGGTGCCCAAATTAAACACGGCGACTATGTCAGGATGGCCGGGCAAGCTGCGTTTTAAGGCTAGCACCGGTTCCGGCGCATCAAAAAATTGAATCGCGCCACGCGTCAGTTGTGGGAACTGCCGCCGCCAATGAATAATTTTGCGGGCAAAATTTAAAGGCGAATTGGGATCACTCTCTTGTTGGGAAACCGCAACCTTGGCGTGTTCCGCTGATACGGGCAACCAGGGTTTGACGGCGCTAAAACCGGCATGGGCTTGATTGGCTTGCCATGGTATTGGTGTGCGGCAACCATCGCGCCCTTTAAATTCAGGCCAAAAGGTAATGCCATACGGGTCTTGCAAATCTTCAAAGGCAACCTCGGCTTCGGTTAAGGCCAGCTCATCTCCTTGATACAGGCAAGGTGTGCCTTTGAGCGATAATTGCATGGTCAACAGTAATTTGGCCAAGCTGGCTTGCGGGTGCTTGCCGCCCCAACGGGTCATAACGCGGATGCTGTCGTGATTGCCTATCGACCAGGAAGCCCAACCGTCTTGTACCCGCTCTTCAAACTGTTCCACCATGGTGCGGATATGCTTGGCGTTAAATTCGGGGGTGAGTAAATTGAAGCTATACGCCATATTCAATTTATCGTTATTAGAAGTGTAATCGGCCATCACCGCCAAGGAATCATCGGCACCCACTTCACCAATCGACACTGCGCCGTATTCATCGAGCAAACTGCGCACCTTGACTAAAAACGCCAGGTTTTCAGGCTGGGTTTTGTCGTACAGGTGGGCTTGCATGCCGTAGGGGTTAACATCGGTTACGGTATTGCTGTCGCGCACCAGCGCGGGCGGGTTGCTGCGCAATTGCTGATCGTGGAAGTGGAAATTGCAGGCATCCAGGCGGAAACCATCGACCCCACGCTCCAACCAAAAGCGCATATTGTCCAGGTGTACTTGCTGCACTGCCGGGCAGTGGAAATTCATGTCAGGCTGGCTGACCAGGAAATTATGCAGATAATACTGACGGCGACGGGTATCCCACTGCCAGGCGGAACCACCGAAGATGGAAATCCAGTTCGAAGGCGGGGTGCCATCGGGCAGCGGATCGGCCCAGACATACCAGTCGGCCTTGGGATTGTCGCGGCTGCTGCGGCTTTCAACAAACCAGGGGTGGGTTTCGGCACTATGCGATAAGACCTGATCGATCATGATTTTCAAACCCAGCGCGTGTGCGGTTTGAATCAGTTGCTCAAAATCGGCCAGGGTGCCAAACAATGGATCAACATTGCAATAATCGGACACGTCGTAGCCGAAATCCTTCATGGGCGAGGTGAAAAAAGGCGAAATCCAGACAATATCCACGCCCAGGCTGGCGATGTAGTCGAGTTTGCCGGTAATGCCGGGTAAATCGCCTACGCCATCGTTATTCGAGTCAAAAAAGCTGCGCGGGTAGACTTGATAGATGACCGCTTCACGCCACCAGTCTTTGCTGGGACGTGCAACCGCTGCCAATGAAGCTTTGGGCGATGGGGCTTTCTCGTGCAATGCAGCTAACATAGAACCTCTCTCATTTTGCGATTTGGTCGGGCCAAATCGATGTCCAGGGTAGGGTGCGCCCATCATCTCACGCAATCAGTTATCGCTGTGAGGCTTTCAAAGCGCTTTGAATCAATGCAGACAGTATAGCCAAAGCGCTTTGAACTGTAAAGGGCTTTATACGTTTTTTTTATATGGGTAATCAAGAAAACGTCGGTCTGGTCTTTTTCGCGTGGGAGGCATGTGACAGCGATGCGACCGTGCCGGGGGATTTGTGGCCAGTTTGTGTGGTCATTGCAACAGAGATGAGGCAATATGGCCCGGAAAAAACGAAAATCACAAGAGATTTTTGTCGAAATATTTGAATCATTGAGAATTATGCGAAAATTCAAGTGCGCCAAATAAGTATTTTAAGTGCAACTTGTTGCACTATGGAATTGTTTTTTCACAAATCTCGTAGTGCTATCGTTTATTTTTCAAGGAGTGTATGATGGATTTTTTCGAACTATCGGGTTATGCAGGGGTGCTGCCAGTTGATGATGCGGTGCAATCTTTCCCTTTTGACGAAGGGCAATCGCTTGGCTCGGCTAATGATCCGCCGAATGGCCCTCCGGGATCAGGGAAATAAGTGCTGGTGGCGGCATTGATGATTGTCGATGCCGCTTTTTTAAACGCATGTTGTTTGTGAGGGGGTGTTGTATGCAATATTCAATCGATAACGAGGCGACTGATTTTTCACTAAGTCCGGTCATGGCTATTGACGCGTCGATGCGCTTTGTACTTGGGGCCATGCTCTGTTTGTGTGAATTATTTGTGTATTTGCTGTTGGCTCGTTCTGAGTTTAATGAATTTTATTATTTGCGTGCCATCGCTGCTGCAATTTGCGTGTTAGGTTTGGTCATGCGTTTTGGTGAGGGTGGTTTGTTGTTGGATATAAAGGAATTATGTCTGTATGAAGTGTTTGCACATATCGTTGGTTTGGTGTTGTTTTCTTTGGCGGCGGGAAAATTGTCGTTGATTTTAGTCAATGCAGTGTTGGCGCTTAAGATTATTCGTTTGTTCTGGATCTCCAATGGGCAGGGCACAACGCGCTGGCCAACTTTTGGACTATGGGGTTTGTTATGGGGCCATAGGGTTGGGCCGAATGATCTACCCGCAGCGCAGCGCCGTGCGGTCGTCGTCGTCCTGTTGTTGAGCCCAATTTTAGGGTATTTTATTGGAAAATTGGATAAGGTTTTCTTATTGGCTGCTTGGGCGACGGTGCCAATTTTATATCTGTTGTTGAATGCCAAACGGTTGTTTTCGGCTTTGGTGCAAATTCCCGAGAGTTTAAGGACGTTGGCACACGAGCGTGATCAGGCGCGGGTAGAGTTACAACAATTGCGCCAGTCTCAGGCTGACGCACAATCGAAAGAGCAGCAAGCCTTGGTGTCTGCCTATTATCAAGTCCGCCCGGACATGCGGGCGATGCTATTGCCCATTGTTGAAGAGTTTTCAGCGAAATTCCCCATGAATGGTGGCCAAGCCGATTCACTTGACCTCACCAGTGCTGTCGCCGGGGTTGCCACTCACTCTGAATAGCACTTTGGTGACGGTTTCCAGTGCTATTTTATGCTGTGGACTCATTTGGCGAAACAGATCCACTAACTGCGCCTCACGCTGTTGCTCGCGCCCTTCGGTTGGCGTGGCATTGGCGAAGCGGCGCACATTTTCGTGCAATAAAAATTGGATCAATCCACCTTTCCCGATATCATCAAGTTGACGTATCTCGGTCAATACCGTGCTTTCGTTCTGGCTTAATTTGGTGATATTGCGTTCACCCGTAAAAATATAGTTGATATCTGCGCCGCGCTCAGAGAGCAAGGCCAGGAATTCGCCATTGGGATGGAGCTTGCCTTGCTCCCAATCGGTTACGGAGCGTTTGGATGCATTGCCTAATTCTGCAAATTGGGTTTGTGTCAGCCCCAGGCGCTCGCGTTCCTCGCGTAGGCGTAATCCAATAATCTCTCGCATGGTGCGTGGTTGTTTGTTGTTCATATGGTGTTTGGTAGGGAGGGGATCGAAGTGAAAATGGTAAAAAATAGAGAAACTCTGCACATTAACTATTGACAACTGCGGAAAATTGCACTATTCTATTCCCAAATCTTTATTCTCATGAATAATAACCTAAATATCTGCTGAATTGGCAGATGTTTCAAGTCACCCATACCAGGTGTGATATTTGTTGTGCTTAGACTTGGGTCATATGTATGGATAATCCTATCGAATTGAGCGAGCTCAGCGCTCGCTCTGAATGGCGTGATGAAGCGCTGATGTTGGAGTTGGACGCTTTGCTGGATGCACGCCGTGCCTTAATGCTGGAGCTGGTTGCACTCGATGCGCAAGTGGCTACCTATATGGGGCGCTTGCTGGCGCGTGCAGATTGAGCCGTCACCAGCCTGTGTTTTTTAAACGACAGGTGTCGGCATTTTGAGTGCCTCACGCTTGGAAAGACGATTTAAATACCACACCAGGCCTATTGCGGCCACCGTGAGGCCCAATACCAGGCCGATCCAAAAACCTGTGGCGCGCATGGGGGTGGCAGGTTTCCACGGTGCCCATTCCGGGGCAATGCCTAATATATAGCCAACTGGCAGGGAAAATCCCCAAAATGCTGTTAAATGAATCAGCATGGGTTGCTTGGTGACCTTGTAGCCGCGAATCGCACAGGAGGCTGCGGCTTGGGCTGCATCGGATAATTGAAACAGTGCCGCAAACAGCAATAAGCCCGCCGCCAGTTTTTGGATTTCTGGGTCAGAAGTGTACACCGCTGCAATATGCCAGGGAAAGATGGCAATAAAACTGGCCGAGATGGATGCATAGATTAAGGCCAACCCCACGCCTACGCCGGAAACGAAGCGCGCCCGAACCGGATCGCCTTCGCCCATGGCGTGCCCCACGCGGGTGATCAGCGCGATGCCCAAACTCATCGGTACCATAAAAACAACAGATGAAAAATTGAGTGCGATTTGGTGCGCCGACTGCGTAATCGCGCCAAAACGGCCAATCAGAAAGGCAATGGCACCAAAGGCGCTCACTTCCGCAAAGTAAGTGATACCAATTGGCAGCCCCATTTTGAACATGCGCCAAATTTCTGGCCAAACTGGCCACTCCCATTGTGCGAAGGGGTAGCTGCTGCGATAGACCGGCGCGTGTTTAATCCAAAACAGCATGGCCAACAACATCAGCCATTGGCCAATGCCAGTGGCCCAGGCGCAGCCGACATTGCCCAGTTGCGGCATGCCAAGGTTGCCAAACACAAATATCCAATTGACGATT
>CAMBDR010000205.1 GCA_945864765.1 Janthinobacterium lividum
GGTGTTATGGTCGGCGTCGGTGTCGGTGTCGGTGTCGGTGTCGGTACAGGCGTTGGCGTTGGCGTTGGTGTTGGCGTAATCGGTGGCGGTTCTGGTGGCGGTGGCGGATTGGCTGCTGGCACGGTGGACGGAACAATGCCGGGACTACCACCGCCGCCACCGCATGCACTTAAACCCACACTCAATAAAGCCAAGACCAAGCCGCTTGCTACCCACTGCCGCTCAGGCCACTGTATCCAATACTTCATCGCCATCTCCATCCAAAGTCCATCATCTATTTTTCATACCTGAACTGAATCAGGCAAACAATCTGGGGCATTCAAAAAATTAATCCAAGGCAAGTATTGTAAAGCATTATTAAATTTGCCGCTTCAGACTCGTCCTTGCCAATCAATTATAGAGTTTATTCTTTCAATCCGACTATGCCAACGACATGCATCTGCGCTTTTATCCACGCCAGAACAGGTTCATGCGCTTGCTTTGATGTCAATTTCAAGGCACAATAGCGCGATGCTGCACCGCCACAAGATATCAGGTGCCCCTCCAATGACGCGCAGATTGATAATGATGATGAAGACACCGAAAGAAATCCTCAAAAACTGGTTGTATGCAGTCAATAATAACGACATTGAAAACGTACTTAAACTTTATCACGAAGATGCCATTTTAATCCCCACGTTTTCCAGCCGGATTCTCAAAACACCGGACACCATTCGCGAGTACTTTGAACGTCTGTCCACACGCGACGAACTCAGTGTCGCGCTGCATGACAAAACCCTGATCACCCAAGCCCTGACCGACAATATTTGTACCGCCGCAGGTATTTATTGTTGGCGCTTTGCAATTGATGGCCAATTGCTCAATTTTGAGGCGCGTTTTAGCTATGCCTTGAACCTGGCGCTGGAGAACCCCATTATTCATCATCATTCCTCGCAAATTCCACGCGTGCTTTGACAATCGGAATCAAGCGCAACAACAACGCGCTGGTTTGATGCATCTACACAACGGTGAGCACCTGACCCATAAGGGCGTAAATTTTTCCTGATCAAACTAAATCTGTTTTAATTTTGAAATATATTTATCGTTTATATTTGCATTTTGCTAATTTCGTATCGTAGAATTGAAACAGCTTCGATCTGGCGTGCGGCTTTGCTCAGTTTGGTTGGTGAACACGCTACTAATTGGCATACAATTGGAATTCAATTCCGCAGGCAATGAATCATGCTGCCAAAAGATGCGGTAGTGAAGGCGGCTAAAAGGCTTGATTTGAGGCGGCCACACTACCATCGGCGAGCCTTAAGTTGCGCCACAACAGGAGTAGGTATGAATTCTGAAGTATCGAAGGATACAAATAAGGGAGAATGGCTCATCTATGACGATGTGGCCGCTGGCGCGCCGCCTCCCGAAACGGTTGAAGAAGAAATTCCTTGGCGAGTCTTGATCGTGGACGACGATGTCGATGTCCATGTGGTGACCCGTTTCTCGTTGCGCAACGTCACTTATTTGGGGCGGCGCTTGAAACTGTTTCACGCCTACACTGCCAGAGAAGCGTACAAAGTCCTAAAAGAAACGCCTGATATCGCTTTGGTATTGCTTGATGTCGTCATGGAAACCGCCGATGCTGGTTTGCGTTTGGCAACCCAGATTCGTGGCGAACTCGACAATCAATTAATCCGCGTGGTGTTGCGTACCGGGCATGCCGGGCAAGCGCTGGAACAAAGCGTGATTGTCGATTATGACATTAATGACTACCGTACTAAAACCGAGCTGACCACGCAAAAATTATTTACCACCGTCATCTCATCGTTGCGCGCATACGACAGTTTGCTCGCCACCGAGCGCACGCAACAGGCATTGAACGCGTCTCTGGCCAAAGTGACTGATTTACAACAAGCAATGGATCAACATTCTTTAGTCACGATTACTGATCAACATGGCAAGATTGTTCATGTGAATAGCAAATTTTGTCAAATATCCAAGTACACCCAGGAAGAGCTGATCGGCCAGGATCACCGCATCATTAATTCGGATTACCATTCCAAAGAATTTATTGAAAATATGTGGGCCACCATTACCCAGGGCCGCACCTGGAAAGGCGAGATTCGCAATCGCGCCAAAGATGGCACCGTATTTTGGGTCTACGCCACCTTGGTGCCCAGTGTCGATAGCAATGGCAAGCCATTTCAATATGTCGCCATCCTCACCGACATTACCGAGCGCAAAAAAACCGAAGAGCGTTTGCAGTTAAGCGAATCGAAAGTACGGCGTTTGCTGGAACTGTCGCCGATTGCGGTTTCGATTAAACGCTTGTCGGATAACCAACGCGTATTTTCTAATCAAAGTTATATCGATATGTTCCACACCACGTTTATTTTAGCAAGTGGCGCAGACACATCGCAGTTTTACCAAAATGCCGAGGAATACCACGACATTTTCCAGCGTGTAATCGGTGGCGAAACCATTATCAATCGTCAACTTGGCTTACAAACGCTGGATTTACAAAAATTCTGGGTCTTGGCCTCGTTCTTTTTGATGGAGTACGAAGGCGAACCAGCCATTTTGTCCTGGTTCTGTGATGTCACCAAACTCAAGCATCCCGGCTAATTTTGAACCACGGTACCCAACAGGATCAGGTATGAATAACAAAGTTTCTACCGATACAGAAACCAAAGAATGGTTAATTGATGACGTTGCCGCCGGACGCGCGGTGGCCCCGGCTGCGCCTGAAACGGGCGAGCAGCCATGGCGTATTTTAATTGTCGATGACGATGTGGATGTCCATGTGGTCACACGCTTGGCGCTACGCAATGTCAGTTTTTTAAACCGTCCACTGCAAATTCTCTCGGCCTATAGCGGTAAAGAAGCAATGGAAGTGATGCGCAATACCGAAGATATCGCCCTGGTATTGCTGGACGTGATGATGGAAACCGATGACGCCGGTTTGCGCGTGGCCAAGGCAATTCGGGGCGAACTGAATAATCATTTGGTGCGGGTGGTATTGCGCACCGGGCAAGCCGGGCAATCGGTCGAGCAGCGCGTCATCGTCGATTACGACATCAACGACTATAAATCCAAAACCGATTTGACCACGCAAAAATTATTTACCACCGTCATCGCTTCGCTACGCGCCTACGGCAGTCTGGTGGCCACGGCGCGCAGTCAGGCCGCCTTGTCGACTTCGCTGAATAAATTTAAAGATTTACAACTCGCGCTGGATCAGCATGCGCTGGTTTCCGTAACCGACCCGGAAGGCAAAATCACCCACGCCAACGAGAAATTTTGCACCGTATCGCAATATCCACTGGAACAATTGGTGGGGCAGGATCACCGCATCATTAATTCCGGCTACCACAGTCGTGAATTTTGGGCCAATTTATGGGACACCATCCAAAAAGGTGAAACCTGGGAAGGCGAAATCCGCAACCGCACCAAGGAAGGCAATTTATACTGGGTTTCTTCCACCCTGGTGCCAGGCTTGAACACCGAACACAAACCGGCGCAATATGTGGCGGTATTTACCGACATTAGCGAGCGCAAACAAACCGAGGCACGTTTGCAAGTGAGTGAAGCGCGCATGCGCCGCCTGCTGGAAATCAGCCCGATTGCGGTGTCGGTATTACGCATCAGCGATAAAAAGCCCATGTTCAGCAATCAAAGCCTGTTGGATTTATTTCAAATCAGTTGGGAACAGGCACAACAGCTCGACCATTCGCAATTTTGGCAAAATCCGCAGCAATACCATGACGTTTGCAATAAGGTGCTCAGCGGCGAGAGTGTCCTGAATCGCCATTTGGGCTTGCAGACTCAGGACAAACAAAGCTTTTCGGTGCTGGCCTCATTCTTTTTACTCGAATACGATGGTGAACCGGCCCTCTTGGCTTGGTATTCCGATGTCAGTTCGATCAAAAAAGATTAGGCGAGGAAACTCAATACAGTCCCATGATCAAGCCGTGCTCATTTGCGTACTCGTCTGCCTGCTTATCCCTGCTCGTGCTCATATTTGGCAGCTTGCTACTGGTTGGTTGCCGATTATTGGAACCGCTGTCGGCTAAAGCCGGCAGCAAGCCAAACAGCAGTGTGAGCCGCCAAGCTGCCGCCAAAGCAAAGATCGGTGCCAAGCCCGGTGCCAAGCCCGACACCAAGCCCAACAACCCCAACCCGGCCACGTCCGCCAAACTCGAACCGCCCTTGCTACTCACAAGTGCGCCCGCCAGCCTGCTACCCGATCCGAATGCACCCGCGCGACCACCCTCATCCGGCTGGCTGGCCACGCCCGCCAAGGCAAGCGAAGTCACCACAGCCGTAGTGCCCGCAGCCGCAGCGCCCGAAGCTGCCAAAGTCGTACCACCCATTCCAGCCGCCCCCGGTGAATCTGCCGCGCCGCCCGCCAACTTTTTATTACCATCTGATCTGTTTGCGCCACCCGCCGCAGCTGCGCCCGCCAATTCCGCTGCGGCAAGCACGCCTGCAGCAGCCACAACACCCGCAGCGTCGGCTGCCGCAGCATCGGCTGCCAGCGCGCCCCTGCCCGGCAGCGCCGCAAGCGCCAGTGCCCCCGCATCCGCCAAAACCGTGTATGCCGACCATATCACCAATAAACTGGTACGCACCAAACTGCCCCCTGTCTACATTTACGATTCGCCCGCCACCCGCCAATATATGGCGGCGGGCGGGATTAACTATCAAAACAATCTCGACATATGGCAATTGTTTTTGCGACGCCAGGACATACCCTATGAAATCATCACCTCACTGGCCCGCTTAGACAGCAAAATCGACAGCAAAATCGACAGCAAAATCGAGCCACAGGCCACGCTCATTTTAGCCTCTGCCCTGGCCTTGAGCGAGGCCGAAAAACGCAGCATCAGCGCCTTCCAACAAAAAGGCGGCAATCTGCTTGCCACCTGGCTGTGCGGCGTGCGCAATGAAAAAGGTGCGTGGATCGGTTTTCAGTTTATGCAGCAAGTATTGCAAACCAATGTGGTCGGTAGCACCGAGGCCGATAACGACGATGGCTTTTTGATTCCCTATGGCGATTCACCCGTGAGTCACCAACTCCCGGCGGGCTTGCGGGTTTGGACCGAGCGCATCCCCAACTGGTATCCGCTACGCCTGACCAGCACCCATTTGGCGGCGCAAATTACCGATTGGTCACGCAACGCCAACCCAAAAAAACGCGCTG
This sequence comes from Janthinobacterium lividum, assembly GCA_945864765.1. GTDB lineage: Bacteria > Pseudomonadota > Gammaproteobacteria > Burkholderiales > Burkholderiaceae_D > CAMBDR01. The sequence continues at coordinate 5,183 of CAMBDR010000205.1, forward strand.
GCGTGATCAGCTATGGCGTTACCCCGCAGGCGCAACCCAGCGCCAACTCGGCACGCAGCGTGGTACTGGGCTTTCCCGAGCGGCTATGGTTTTCGGCCGACCCCAAAGCCTTTGACGCGCTCGCTGGCGACGCCCTGTTTTGGCTGATGCATCAACCCGCCGTGTATTTGGCGGCCTGGCCCCACCCTTACCGCAGCGCCGCCATTTTATCGATTAACGCCACCGACGTGACCGAAGAACTCGACACCGCTTTCGCCGCCCAAATCGAAAGCCTGGGCTGGCACGCCACCTATTACGCCCTGAGCGAACGGCTCGATGCCAGCAAAAGTTTTTTAAAGAAGATGCAGGCACGCGGCCATGACATTGCATATTTTGGCGACCGCCTGACCGGTTTTCAAAACCAATCAGCCAACCAACAGGGCAAACGGCTCGATACCATGATCCATGAATTTAAAGACGCCGAAATCGACCCCACCGAACCGACCGGCTTTCGCGCCCCGCTCGACTCGCTCGACCCCACCACCCTGCGCCTGCTGCGCCAACGCGGCATCAATCATGTGGTCGCTGAACAGGGCATCTCCGAAACCCGGCTGCCGCTGTTCAGCCCCGCCATTGCCGGTGCCAAGGGCGAACCCATCGTATTACTGCCCCGCACCATGAGCGCACCGGAAGATTTACTCACCGACAACACGCCCGCCATCGCCGCGCAAAACATCGCGTATGAACTGGAATTGGCCGATGACATGGCCAGCCTCGCGGTGATTGCTGTTCCCACCCGCAGCAGCCTGAGCCCGGCTAATTGGGCCAATATCCTGGGTGGCATCAAGGCGCGCAAAAACAAAATCTGGCTCAGCACGGCCAATCAGGTAGCGGCCTGGTGGCGCGAGCATGAACGGGTTAAAGTCAGTTTTGATGCCGATGTCACCCCCGCCCTGTTGACGGTCGAAGTCAGCGGCGACGCTCCGCTGCAACAAGCGCCGATGTTATTGGTCAACCTGCCCGAGCCGGGACGCAACCCGCAATTGGCGGCCGACGGCCATAGCGCGCCGATGCCCAAAATCAGCGCGTATGACAGCCTGCGTGCAGCCATTGTGTTGCCCAATCTGGCCCCCGGCACCTATCACTGGTATTTATCGTTTTAAGGAAATTATATGCGCACATGGATCAAACCCGGCTTGCCCAACAAACTAACCCGACTCACCCTTCTCCCCCTTCTTACCCTGTTCTTTGCGCTGATGCAAGTGCTGCAGTCGGCTCAGTTGGCGTCGGCCCAAACCGCGCCCGGCCTGTACGACCCGGAACCACCCGCCAATTCAGCCTATGTGCGCATCATCCATGCCGCCAACGAGCTGCCGATGAATATTCTGGTCGATGGCAAGGTTCGCATCAAGCAGTTGGCGACGACGCAAGCCAGCGACTACCTGGTGCTACCCGCCGGCCAACACAGCATTACCCTCAATCTGGCAGGCAAGCCCCGGCTCGAATTCAAACTCGATTGTGTCGGCATGCATGCCTACAGCCTGGCCTTTACCACCCTCAAGCTTGACGACAAGCCCATCATTTTTGAAGATAAGACCATCGCCAACAAACTCAAGGCCACACTCACGGCATACCATTTGCAGCCTGGCCTCGGGCCGCTGGACATCAGCACTGCCGATGGCAAGCTCACCGTGTTTTCCGCGCTCGCCAGCGGCACCCAGGCAGTGCGCGCGGTCAACCCCATTACGGTTGATTTAATCGCCACGCAAAACGGCAGCAAGCAAGCATTAGCACAAGCCAAAATGGTGCTCAGCCAAGGCGGCAGCTATAGCTTGCTGTTAATTCCCAACAACAAGGGAAATTTACAGGCCCACGCCTCGCAAAACAAAATCGAGCGCTATACTGGCAAGTAGAAAAATTTTACCCGGGGAGAATAGCCATGAATTTACGTTTTGTCTTCGCCAGCCTGGGGCTGGCCACAGTTTGCCAATTCAACCCTTGCAGCCAACTTGCCTTTGCCGCCGACCTGCCCAGTTCCATCATCGGCAAAAACGAATGGCTGTATTACCGCTATGAATTGGC